>JBBRXI010000117.1:0-7144 GCA_038248575.1 Burkholderiales bacterium
CGCCGTAGACGACGCCGAGCGCCGCCAGCGCCATGGTTGCCTGAGCCGACTTGCTCTTGGCGACTGCCTGATGCATCTAGGGTCTCGCTTTCACGTTCTTCTTTGCGCTTTGCCCAAGGCGAGGGACTGTTTTGCGGACAAACGCGTCCGAGTCCAGTTTCGACCGTCCAAAAGTCCGACATTCTCGCTCAGAACGCACGCAGCGACAACCCGCGGCGTTCCGCAGTCAGTGCACACTCGACGCCCGCCCGGCTAACGCGAACAGCGATGGCCCGGCGAGCGGGTAGCACTTCGGCGAATGGCATGCGGGCACTTCAATTGACGCGAGCCAGGCGTCCGGTAATACTGCGCTACCCATGACGACGCAGAATCCATGCGACATCCCATCGCTCCACACGAGGCATCCATGCACGATCTCCAATTGAAATACCTGCAACTGCTGTCCGAGAAATATCCGTCGATGCAGGCCGCTTCGACGGCGATCATCAATTTTTCCGCACAGCTGCAGTTGCCCAAGGGCACCGAACACTTTCTTTCCGATATCCACGGCGAATACGAGGCGTTCTCTCACGTCGTGCGCAACGGCGCCGGGTCGATCTGGCGCAAGATTGACGAGATGTTCGGCAACACCATGTCAAAGTCAGAGCGGCGTAACCTCGCGACGCTGATCTACTATCCCGAACTAAAAACCCCGCTGATGCTCCAGTCGGTCACCGATAAGGACGAGTGGAGCCGGCTGACCCTCGTTCGCCTCGTCAGGTTCTGTCGCGATTTAAGTTCGAAATACCGCCGCGAAATGGTGCGCAGCTACCTGCCGCGACAGGTGGCCGAAACGATCGAAGAGCTGCTCTACGATCAGGAGGGCGTCGAGCACAAGACCGCCTACTACCAGAGCCAGATCGATACCATCGTGTCAACGGGGAGCGCGCAAGCTTTTATCATCTGCCTCGCCGAGCTGATCCAGCGCCTTGCCGTCGAAAAGCTGCACGTCATCGGCGATATCTACGATCGCGGCCCGGGCGCTCACTTGATCCTCGACGCGTTAATGGACCACCACCAGGTCGACATCCAGTGGGGCAACCACGACATCCTGTGGATGGGCGCCGCGGCCGGCAGTGACGCCTGCATCGCCAACGTCATTCGCGCCTGCCTGCGTTACGGCAACATGGAAACGCTCGAGAACGGCTACGGCATCAGCCTGCTGCCGCTCGCCTCCTTCGCGCTCGAATCCTATGGCGACGACCCCTGCGAACTGTTCATTCCGCGTGTCCCGCCCGGCAGCAAGTTTACCAGCCAGGAAATCCGTCTGATGTCGCAGATGCAAAAAGCCATGGCGATCATCCAGTTCAAGCTCGAGAGCCAGATCATCAAGCGCCGGTCGCACTACCATATGGACGATCGCCTGCTGCTCGACAAGGTCGATTACGCGCGCGGCTCGATCAACCTCGACGGCACCGATTACCCGCTGCTCGACACGCTGTTCCCAACCGTAGACCCGGCTCATCCCGACCGACTGACCGCCGACGAACAAATGGTCATGGACAAGCTGAAGCTCTCCTTTGCCAACAGCAAGAAGCTGCAGCAGCACGTGCGCTTCCTGTTCTCGACCGGCAGCCTTTACCTGATCCACGACGGCAACCTCCTTTACCACGGATGCATCGCGATGGAAGACGACGGCGAATTCCGCTCGTTCAACGTCGACGGCCGCTCCTACGCCGGCAAGGAGTTTCTCGACCGCGTCGATCGCCTCGCGCGCCAGGGCTATTTCGCGACCGACAACCCGACGCAGAAGCAGTACGGAATGGACGCCATGTGGTTCCTCTGGTGTGCGCCGCAATCGCCGCTCTTCGGCAAATCGAAAATGGCGACCTTCGAGCGCTACTTCATTGCCGACAAGGCGACGCATGCCGAAATACGCAACGCCTACTACACCCTGCGCGACAGCGAAGCGAGCGCCTGCAAGATCCTGCGCGAGTTCGGCCTCGACACCACTGCCGGCCACATCATCAACGGCCACGTTCCGGTCAAGGTGAGCAAGGGCGAGCGCCCGATCAAGGCCAACGGCCGGCTGATCGTCATCGATGGCGGCTTCTCACGCGCCTACCAGCAGGTCACCGGGATCGCCGGCTACACGCTGATTTCGAACTCGCGTGGCCTGCTGCTCGCCGCGCACCAGCCCTTCGAGTCGACGCAAAAAGCCGTCTCCGAAGAGATCGACATCGACACCGAAATGGAAATCATCCACAGCCATCCGTCGCGCATGCGCGTTCGCGACACCGACCGCGGACGCGAAATCCAGGCGCAGATCGACGAGTTGCAGGCCTTGCTTACCGCTTACCGCGAAGGCCTGATCAAGGAGCACAGCCTGCAGTAGCGGCAGCGAAAACGGCCTCGCAAGAGGCCGTTTTATCGAGCGTGGAGCGTGCTCAGTCGTCGACGCCGGGGAAGGCGAAGTAGGCCTTGGCGTTGCGGTAACAGATATCTTGCGCCATGCCGCCGAGTAGTTCGAAGTCGGCCGGCGCCTCGCCGTTTTCGATCCAGCCGCCGATCAGGCCGCACAGGATGCGGCGGAAATACTCGTGGCGCGGGAAGGAGAGGAAGCTGCGCGAATCGGTCAGCATGCCGATAAAACGCGACAAAAGTCCCATGTTGGCAAGGCTGATCATCTGCCGCTGCATACCTTCGACATGGTCGTTGAACCACCACGCCGAACCGACCTGAATCTTCCCCGGATGCGATCCGTCCTGGAAACAGCCCATCACCGAACCGAGCACCTCGAGATCGTTGAGATTGAGTGAATAGAGGATGGTCTTGGGCAGCATGCCGTCGCGCTGCAAGGCGTCGAGGAAGGCGGCCAGCCGGGGCGCGCTGATCGAATCATTCACCGCGTCGTAGCCGGTATCGGGGCCAAGGCGCTTGAACATCGGCGTGTTGAGGTTACGCAGGGACGCCATGTGCAGTTGCATCGCCCAGCCACGGCGCGCGTTCATCCGCCCGACTTCGAGCAGCAGCGCTGTTTTCATGGTGTCGACTTCAGCCGGCGTCGGAACCGCGCCCTGCAACAGTCTGGCGAACAGCGTCTCAAGTGCCTCGGGCGACGCGAAGCTGGCGACCGAGGTGGCGAGCGCGTGGTCGGACGCGCGGCAGCCAAGTTCGTGGAACACAGCATGGCGTTTGTCGAGCGCGGCGACCAGTTCCCGGTACGAACCGACGCTGATGTCGGCGGCGGCCGAGAGCTTGCCGAGGTAGGCTTTCCAGGCGACCGGATCGTCGACGGCGAGCGCCTTGTCGGGCCGGAAGCACGGCGTCATCACCGGCTCGCCGCTCTGCCGCGCGCGACCGTAGGCGGTGTGGTGCTCAAGCGTATCGGCCGGATCGTCGGTCGTCCCGACGGCGGTCACTTTCATGCGCATGAGCAGCGCACGCGCGCCGAACTCGGGACCGACGATTTGCGCGTTGCACGCTTCCCAGATCATCGGAGCGGTCTTCTCCGAGATCATTTCCTTGATGCCGAAATAACGCTGCAGTTCGAGGTGTGCCCAGTGATAGAGCGGATTTCCGACGAGGTAGGGCACTGTTTTCGCCCAGGCCAGGAAGGTACGGTAATCAGGCTCGTGGCCGGTGATATCGTCCTCGCTAACGCCATTGGCGCGCATCACCCGCCACTTGTAGTGGTCGCCAGCCAGCCAAGCCTGCGCCAGGTTCTTGAAACCGGTGTTGTTGGCGATATCGGCCGGCGGCAGGTGGCTGTGATAGTCGATGATCGGCATCGCTTCGGCGTACTCGTGATAAAGCCGCTGCGCACTGCGATTGGGAAGAAGGAAATCAGCGTCCATAAAGCTCTGCATGGTCACTCCACTGAGGTGTCGGTTTAGCGCGCGAGCCAGCCGCCGTCGATGGCGACCGTGTAACCATTGACGTAATCGGAAGCCTTCGAAGCAAGGAAGACAACAGCGCCACCCAGGTCCTCGGGAGTACCCCAGCGGCCGGCCGGAATGCGGCCGAGGATTTCGGCGCTGCGTTTCTCGTCGGCGCGCAGCTGCGTCGTGTTGTCGGTGGCCATGTAACCCGGCGCGACGGCGTTGACGCAGATGCCGTGTTTAGCCCATTCATTGGCCATCAGCATGGTGATGCCCTTGATGCCGCTCTTTGACGCGGTGTACGACGGCACGCGAACGCCGCCCTGAAAAGACAACATTGAAGCGACGTTGACGATCTTGCCACCCTGCCCCTGCGCGATGAACTGGCGAGCAACCGCCTGACAGAGGAAGAAAGCCGATTTCAGGTTCACGTTCATGACGTCGTCCCACTCTTTTTCGCTGAAGTCGACGGTGTCGTTGCGGATAATGATGCCGGCATTATTGACCAGGATATCGACGCGACCAAAGCTCTTGAGTGTCGTATCGACGATGCGCGCGACGGGTTCGATGCTCGAGAGATCGGCTTGTACATGGACGTATTTGTGCCCTGTCGCTTCGACCGCTGCGGCGGTTTCCGGGGCGCTGTCGACGTAGGTGACGCCGACGATGTCGGCGCCGGCCTGCGCCAGCGCGACGGCCATGCCGCGACCAAGCCCGCGCTCGGAGCCGGTGACGATGGCGACCTTGCCATCGAGTTTGAATGCATCAAGTATTCCGCTCATTGCTTATCCTTCTTATTTGAGGTCGTTCGGGCCCAGCCCGTCCATGTCGTCGAAAGTCTGGTTTTCGCCGGCCATAGCCCAGACGAAGGAGTAAGGGCCGGTGGCGACGCCGGAATGGATCGACCACGACGGCGAGATCACCGCCTGCTCGTTGGCGACGACGATGTGCCGCGTTTCGGCTGGTTGTCCGTGCAGGTGGAAAATGCGCGTTGCATCGGCCATGGCGAAATAAAGATAGACCTCCATGCGCCGCTCGTGCGTGTGGGGCGGATAGGTGTTCCAGACGCTGCCCGGTTCGAGGACGGTGACGCCCATGACGAGCTGGCAGCTCTTGCAGACGGCCGGATGGACGTACTGATAGATGGTGCGCACGTTGCACGTCTCGGCGGCGCCAAGTTTCTTCGGGTTGGCGTCGGCGCGCGTGATGCGCACGGTCGGATAGCTGGCGTGCGCTGGCGAGCTGACGAGGTAGAACTTGGCCGGATTCTGCGCGTCGGCGCTGGTAAAGGACACCGCGGCGTTGCCCATGCCGACATAAAGGCCGTCGCCGTTACCGAGCGCGTACACCGTGCCGTCGACGAGCGCCTCGCCCTTGCCGCCGAGGTTGACGACGCCCAGTTCGCGGCGGTCGAGAAAGTTCGCCGTCCCGAAGGCCTTACCGCCTTCGAGCGCCAGCGCCTGCGTGGTCGGCACTGCACCGCCGAAGACGACGCGGTCGACGTGCGTGTAGGTCAGGCTCAATTGACCGGGAACGAAGATCTGTTCGACGAGAAAATGACGACGCAGAGCCTCGGTGTCGTAGCCTTTGACGTCCTCGGGGTGGTGCGCATAGCGGGTATCGAGCTTCATGGGGCCTCCTACTTGTAAGCGGTGAGAAAGTCTTCGCGTTGCGGCGTGAAAATATCGAGCAGGCGGCCCTCAACGACACAGAGCGCGCCGTGCAGCGTCGACGGCGGCACATAGACCGAATCGCCGGTTTTCAGCGTGCGGCTTTCGCCTTCGACGGTGAACACGAATTCGCCACCCAGGCAGTAGCACAGCTGCTCGTGCGGATGGCGGTGTTCGGCGCCGATCGCTGCGGCCTTGAAGAACACTTCGACCATCATCATGTTGCCGCCGCGGGCGCGGATTTTGCGGCTGACCTGATCCGCTTCCACGGCCTCCAGATCGAGTCCGGCATCGGGAAAGAATAAGTCGCTCATGCTACCTCCAGGCTGAAATGACGCGCTTCAGGCGCCGGTGTGCATGCGCTGAAACGTTGAAAAAAAAGGGTGGGTGACACAGAATGGCGGGTTCGTCGCCAGTCCTTCGAAACTGACGACGCGACTTTACACCATGGCGAAAAACTCTTCAAGACGTACTTTGGAACATGGTTTCATTTCTATGATTTGTGCGGCGGCAATGCAGCGCGGGGAAGAAATGAGGCGCTGGATCAGCCCGCTGCCTGATAGCCGAGCACGGCCGAGATGCGCGCCGCCGCGTTCTGGATCGTCGCGATCCATTCGCCTTCCTGTCCGCGTTCATAGCGAAAACCCGGCCACGAGACCGAGATGGCGGCGACCACCGCACCGCTATGGTCGAATACCGGCGCGCCGATGCAGCGCAGGTCCTCCTCACGTTCCTCGTTGTCGCGCGCAAAACCTTGCGCGCGCACCTGCGCCAGTTCGCCGTCGAGCGCGTCGCGCGAGGTATGCGTGGTTTTAGTAAAGGCGAGCAAGCGGACACCGTCTAGCGCCGCCTGGCGCTGGTCGTCATTGGCAAAGGCGAGCAGCACCTTGCCGATCGCCGTGCAGTACAAAGGCATACGCCTTCCAACACGCGAAATCATGCGGATCGTATAGCGCGATTCGATTTTCAGGACATAGACTGCCGAGTCGCCGTCGAGAACGCCCATATGCACGGTCTCGCCCAGTTCCTGCGACATTTCCTCGGCGATCGGCCGGGCGGCCGAAACGAGATCGAGGTGGTCGAGCGCGCGCGCGCCCATATTGAACATCGTCAGCGTGATCGCCCAGCCGTCGCCATCGACGCGCCGCGCGTAGCCGAGTTCCTGCAGTGTCAGCAGGAAGCGGTACACCGTCGGCTTGGCCAGGCTGGTCTTGCGCGCCAGTTCCTCGAGGCCGATGGCGCGTTGCCGCGACAGTTGGTCGAGGACCGCCAGAACACGCACCGCGGCGCTGACCAGAGGAACGGCAGCGGGTTTTGCGGGAGCCTTTGCTGCCCGTTTTTTAATAATTTTGGAACTCCGGACCGTTTTTACGAGAAGTATCATACGACAACCCCGACGGCCGAGTACAGCGCGAAAGACGCATACTTGTGGGGAAGCGTTGCGCCTTCACCTTGCGGTCAATGACGCAACTTCATCGCCTTGACGTAGCCGAGGCGCTTGGAAATCGTCGCGCCGATACCCTTCAATTCCTCGGCGACGCTGTCCCGGTTGGCGTGCAGGCGCTTGATCGGTCCCGATACGCTGATCGCGGCAATCACATGGCCGGTGTAGTC
>JBBRXI010000118.1:0-7132 GCA_038248575.1 Burkholderiales bacterium
CGAGGCCGATACGCGTCATTGCCGCCTTGAATTTCTCGCGGTCTTCGGCCTGGTCGATTGCCTCGCGCGAGGCGCCGATCATCTCGACGCCATACGTTTCGAGAACGCCGTGGCTGGCAAGATCGAGCGCGCAGTTAAGCGCAGTCTGGCCGCCCATCGTCGGCAGCAGCGCGTCGGGGCGCTCCTTGTCGATGATTTTTTCGACGACCTGCCAGGTGATCGGCTCGATGTAAGTGACGTCGGCCATTTCCGGGTCGGTCATGATCGTCGCCGGATTCGAATTGACGAGGATGACTTTGTAACCCTCTTCGCGCAGCGCCTTGCACGCCTGCGCGCCCGAATCATCGAATTCGCACGCCTGACCGATGACGATGGGGCCGGCGCCGATGATCAGAATGCTTTTTAGGTCTGTGCGCTTGGGCATGTTTACTTTCCACCAGCCTTGGTATTGGTCTGCATCATGTCGATGAATCGGTCGAACAGGTGCGCCAGATCATGCGGCCCCGGGCTCGCCTCAGGGTGCCCCTGGAACGAGAAGGCCGGGACGTCGGTGCGCGCGATGCCCTGCAGCGAACCGTCGAACAGTGAAACGTGCGTCGCGCGCAGATTGGCCGGCAGCGTCTTTTCGTCGACGGCAAAGCCGTGGTTCTGACTGGTGATCATCACCTGCTGCGTAGCAAGATCCTTGACCGGATGATTGGCCCCGTGATGGCCGAACTTCATTTTGACGGTCTTTGCGCCCGAGGCGAGCGCGAGCAGCTGGTGACCCAGGCAGATGCCATAGATCGGGACGCGCTGCTCGAGCAGTTCGCGGATCGCCGCGATGGCGTAGGTGCACGGCTCGGGGTCGCCCGGCCCGTTCGAGAGAAAAACGCCATCGGGTTTAAGCGCCAGCACGTCGGCGGCCGGCGTTTGCGCCGGCACAACGCTGACCTTGCAGCCGCGTTCGGCGAGCATGCGCAGACTGTTGTGCTTGACGCCGAAATCGTAGGCAACGACATGGTATTTTGCTTGTGCACCTGGCCCGTAGCCATCGAGCGTCCATTCGCCGCCGCTCCAGGCGTAGGGCGCCGCGGCCGAGACGACCTTGGCCAGATCCATCCCGGCAAGACCGGGGAAAGCACGCGCCGTGGCGATTGCCTCAGCTTCGTCGACCGCGCCGGCCATCAGGCAGCCGGCCTGCGCGCCTTTTTCACGCAACAGCCGTGTCAGCTGTCGCGTATCGATTCCGGCAATCGCCTGAATGCCATGCCGGCAGAGGTAGTCGGATAACTTATCCTGCTGCCGCCAGCTCTCGGCACGCAGCGGCAGATCACGGATCACGAGGCCAGCGGCAAAATTGGCGCGTGACTCGAAGTCCTCGGCGTTACACCCCGTGTTGCCGATATGCGGGTAGGTCAGGGTGACGATCTGTCGGCAATACGACGGGTCAGTCAGTATTTCCTGATAGCCGGTCATCGCCGTATTGAAGACGACTTCGCCGCTTGTCGTGCCTGCGCAGCCAATGGAATCTCCCCGAAAAACGGTGCCGTCGGCGAGCGCCAGAATCGCCGGCGGAAAAGAGGGTAACAAGGACACGAGAGACTCCTGATCGGTAGCTCAGATATGCAAAGCGGGACGGCATGGGGCCATCCCGCTCAAGACTGGAAACCGAAGGAGTATACCTCGCGGCCTCATTTTCGGCAATTCGGCGCCCGATATTCGGCGCCCGGCGCAACGGCACTCGACGCCGCGAAAAGTGCGTCAGAGCGGGTCGGCACCTTGTGTGAAACGCTCTAACTCCGGCTTGAGCCTGGCCATTTCGAGCGCCAGCGCGTCACCGAGCCTTACGCAACGCGGCCAATCGACGCTTGCGGCTTCACGCGCCGCATGCTCGAGGTCGAGCGCGATACGGCGCGCCGCATCGCCGTGAAAAATAGCCAGCAGGCTCTTTATCGTGTGCGCGTCCATGCACAGCTGCGCCGCGTTGCGATCGCGCAAATCCACCTCGATACGCGCTATATGCTGATCCCATTCATCGATGAGCATGCCGGCCATCGTCAGGAGCAGATCATGGTCGCCAAGGTCCCGCATTGCGGCGCGCAGGTCGAACGAACTCTCGGTGACCGAGAAAGTGTCGGGTTCCCGAGGGTCGTCGCCAGACTCCGGCGCGTCAGACGCACTGAGTTCCAGGCCACGATCGATCGCCGCGTACAGTTCGTGCGCATTGACCGGTTTTGTGACGTAGTCATTCATTCCCGCCTGCAGGCAGCGATCCCGGTCGCCGTCCATGGCATTGGCGGTCATGGCGATCATATAGACCGGCTTGAAATCCTGCGAAATGACCCAACTGCGACGCATCTCGCGCGAGCGAATCGACTGCGCCGCTTCGACGCCGTCGAGTACCGGCATCTGCATATCCATCAGGATCAGGTCGAAATTGCTTCTTTCGAAGCAATCGACGGCCTCGGCGCCGTTGTTGGCGAGCGTCACGCGGTAGCCACGCTTTTTCAGCAGGCGTTCGGCAAGTTCCTGATTGACCGGATTGTCCTCGACAAGCAGCACCTCGACTCGCTTTGTCCCATCGACGGCCGATCGCTCGGCGATATCGAAGGGATCGAACAATCGCTCTTGCGCAGGGTTACGGCCGGAAACGAGTTTGAGCGCTTCGCTCAGATCTTCAGCAGCAATTGGCTTGACGAGATGCGCGTGGACGCCCAACTCGCGCAGGTGTTTGAGATTTTGGCGCTGCTGCTCGGTATCGAGCAGCATGATCAGTTTTTCCGGAGGTGAGCTGCCGTGCCACGACTCGGCGACCGCCATGCCGCCGGGAGCCGGCATTCTGGCGTCGACAAGAACGAAGTCGTAGGGGAAGCTGACTGCCCGCGATCTGGCGATGGCGCTGAGCGCCGACTCAGCATCGGCGACGTGCGTCGCCTGCAGGCCGGTGCGCGCCAAAAAGGCCATGAGCTGTTCGGCGAGCACCGGGTTGTCGGCGAGCAGCAGCGCGCGCCGATCGGTGAATTGCGGCTCCGGGGGTGCCGCGACAGCCGCCGCGTCGACGCCAAAACGGCCGGTAAAGAAGAAACTCGAGCCCTCGCCTTCGCTACTTTCCAGCCAAACCTTGCCGCCCATGCGCTGCACGAGGTGCGCGCAAATCGTCAAACCGAGGCCGGTGCCGCCAAAGCGTCGCGTTGTCGAATCGTCGGCCTGGGAGAACGCCTCGAAAACGGCTTGTTGCCGCGCCAGCGGGATGCCGATTCCGGTATCGCGAACGGCAAAGCGTAACAGGACCGACGTGCTGGTCCGCTCTTCCACGGTCAAATCGACTGCCACCGTTCCGCGCTCGGTAAACTTGACCGCATTGCCGACCAGGTTGGCGATCACCTGGCGCACCCGCGTCGGGTCGCCGATCACCCGTGCGGGCACGTCCGGCGCAAGCGAAACGATGACTTCGAGGCCTTTTTTGTGGGCGGCGATGGACTGCACGCGGACCACTTCGAAGACGAGACCGGAAAGAGAAAAGGCGATCTCCTCGAAACGCAGCTTGCCGGCCTCGATCTTTGAGAAATCGAGGATGTCGTTAATGATCGAGAGCAACGACTCGGCTGACGACTGGACGGTCCTCATATAGTGCCGCTGCTCGGCGTCCAGATGCGTATCGAGGGCAAGCTCGGTCATGCCGATGATTCCGTTCATCGGTGTGCGAATTTCGTGGCTCATATTGGCCATGAACGAACTGCGCGCGCGATTGGCGGCCTCGGCCGCGTCCTTGGCGAGCAGCGCGTCCGCTGCCGACTGCTTGAAGGCCGTGATATCGCGCTGTGACAAGAGCAGGCGCGCCGGCGTACCGGAAGCGTCGCGCGCCGCAACGAGACCTTTCACGAACAGCCATTTCCACCTGCCGGCCCTGGTCATTAACCGGCATTCGGCTTGAAAATAACGCGATTCGCCTTCGACGTGCCTGGCGAACGCCGCGTCAAAAGTACGCAGATCGTCGGGCTGAACCAGGCTGCGCCAGTTGGCGACGGTGTCGTCGAGTTCATCGGCGGCGTAGCCGAGTAGCGCCTTCCATTGCCGGCCCGACTCGATCCGGCCGGCAATGAGATTCCAGGCCGAAAAGGCATCCCCGGACAGTTCCGACTGGACCTGTTGCACGCCGACAAGTTGGGCGATCAGCCGGTCGGCAACCTCAAGCAGACTGGCGACGCCGGTCGCCAGTGCCGGGTGCTGGGGAGCCGCCCGTGCGAGCAGGGCATGCAACGCCACTTCGCCGTCGGCTCCGAAAATTTCATACAGCTTACCGGCGAGCAGCGGAGATTTCATGCTTGACGTCCGAACGCTCCGATTAAGGGGTCAGCGCAAACCAAGAACATCCTGCATGTCAAACAGCCCGCTGTGCTTGCCGGCGAGAAAGCGCGCAGCGCGCAGACTGCCAAGCGCGTACGGCATCCGGCTGCCCGCCTTGTGGGTAATTTCGATGCGCTCGCCAGCCGCGCAATACATCACCGTGTGGTCGCCGACGATGTCACCGCCACGCACGCTCGAAAAACCGATCGTCGTCGCCTCACGTTCGCCGCTTACCCCGTGACGGCCGAATACGCCGCAGGTCTTGAGGTCGCGGGCGAGCGCCGTGGCGATCACCTCGCCCATGCGCAGCGCCGTTCCCGACGGCGCGTCAATCTTGTGCTTGTGATGCGCCTCGACGATCTCGATATCGTACGCTCCGCCCAGAATGCGCGACGCCATGTCGAGAAGCTTGAAGACAGCATTCACGCCGACGCTCATGTTCGGCGCGAAGACAATCGGGATCTCGCGCGCCGCATCGGCGATCGCCTGCTTTCCGGCATCGTCAAAACCCGTCGTTCCGATGACGATTCCAACCTTGTGGAGCCGACAGATGGCTAGGTGCTCAAGCGTCCCCTCGGGGCGCGTAAAGTCGATAAGGCAATCAGCGCTGGCGATACCCGCCTCAACGTCGCCAGTCACCGCGACACCGCACGGCATGCCGACGAGCTCCCCAGCGTCTTTGCCGATTGCCGGCAGCCCCGGCTGGTCGATCGCCGCAACGAGGGTTACTTCGCCGTCGTGGAGGACCGACTCGATGATCATTCGGCCCATACGCCCGCTGGCGCCGACCACCGCGATTCGTGTTGCATTCATTATCAGAAACCCACGCTTTCCATCATGCGGCCAAAGAACCCTTTTTCTTCACCCGGCGGCGGCGCAACGCTACCGGCAGCGATCGAACCCAAGTCGATTTCGCGTATATGAGTCTCAGGCAAGGCGCCAAAATCGGCCGGCTGCGCGGCAGCCACGTCGCCGGCGACGCGAACGAGTTTGTCGCTGCTGTCGAAGAAGGTCGAGAACTTTCGCATATCGGCCGGGCCGCCGCTCCCCTTCTGCAGGCGATAAACGTAATCCCAACGATTTGCATGAAACATGTCGATGAGCACCGGCGTGCCGAGGATGAAGCGCACCTGATCCTTGGTAAGGCCAGGGCGCAGTTGGGAAACCATCTCCTGGGTCAGGACATTTCCCTGCTGGACGTCGATCTTGTACTCGTTGACGAGACGGGGCACCGAAGAGCAGCCGTAGAGCGCGGCGACCAGCAAAGCGGAGCGGGCAAGTCGAGAAAAAGTCATACCTGGATTTCTGGAGAAAGAATCGAAAAATATGTGGCCCGATGTCGGTGCTGCGCAGCCCGGAGCGCTTAAAGTTGTATCATCGCTTACATCATAACCCAAAGGACGCGAGCACAGGCCGCCATCATCCTCGCCAGCCACGCCAAGCCATGAGCCATTCCACCGACCTCAGGCGCATGGGCCTGAAAGCCACCGTCCCGCGCCTGAAAATTCTCGCGCTTTTCGCAAACGCCGAAGTGCGGCACATGGCCGCCGACGACGTCTATCGCCTTTTGCTCAACGAAAACATGGACATCGGGCTGGCGACGGTCTATCGCGTATTGACCCAGTTCGAGCAAGCCGGACTGCTCGAACGCCACCATTTTGAATCCGGGAAGGCCGTCTTTGAAATGAAGGCCGGCAGGCATCATGACCACCTCGTGTGCATCGATTGTGCGCGGGTTGAAGAGTTTTACGATGCGGAAATCGAGCGCCGCCAGAAAAAGATTGCCAAGGAGCGCGGCTTTGCCATTCAGGAGTACGCGCTCTACCTGTATACGGAATGCACCAAGGTCGAATGCCCGCACCGCAACAAGGGAAAAAAAACCGACCCGCAGTGAGCCAGTTCAGCTGATGCTGAGCATTTCCTTCGCGTGCTGCCGCGTGATCGCGGTAATTTCGACCCCCCCGAGCATGCGCGCAAGTTCCTCGACACGGGCATCGTCGTCAAGCGCGACGACGCGGCTGAGCATCTCGCCGTTGCGTGTGCTCTTGCTGACCTGCCACTGCCAGTTGGCGCGCGCCGCAACTTGTGGCAGATGTGTCACGCACAGCACCTGGCGCTCACGCCCAAGTTCGTTGAGCAAGCGGCCGACGACTTCGGCGACGCCCCCGCCTATGCCGACGTCGACTTCGTCGAAAATCAGCGTCGGAACGCTCGCCGCCTGACTCGTCACGACCTGGACGGCAAGACTGATGCGCGAAAGCTCGCCGCCCGAAGCGACTTTGGCCATGGCACGCGACTCGCTCCCGGCGAGGCCGGCGATGCGAAACTCGACTTGCTCAAGGCCGTGCGCTGATCCGCCGGCGATCGCGACCAGTCCAATTTCGAAGCGCCCACCGCCAAGCGCCAACTGCTGCATGACGCGACTGACCTCGAGAGCGAGCTCGCCCGCCGCTGCGCTACGCGCCTGCGACAGGCGTTTGGCGAGCGTCCCATAGTCCGCGCCGGTTTGCTCGGCACGCGCCTGCAAGGCCGCGATGTCGGCGCTTTCGGCGAGCACGGTAAGCCGCGCGCGTGAGCGCTCGAGCAGTGCCGGCAAGCCGTCCGGCGTAATGCGATATTTGCGCGCGCAGCCGAGCACGGCGTCGATCCGGTGCTCAATCTCGCCGAGCCGCCGCGGATCGAGATCGACCCGATCGGCATAGCGTCGCAGCGCCGAAACGGCTTCGCCGAGTTCGGCCCGTGCCGATTGCAACAAGGCAGCGACCTCGGACAGCGCCGGGTCATATTCGGCCAGGGCCTCGAC
>JBBRXI010000119.1:0-7129 GCA_038248575.1 Burkholderiales bacterium
GGCTCGCGCCGGCCGGGTCCCAGTGGCCCTGGCTGGAGAGATCGCGCACTTGCCGGTCACCCGGGACGACCAAGCGCGGCGAGCGGATTTGCCAATCGACGGTCGGCGCGTGCCAATCGCCGGCAAGCGTCGCGCTGGCGCTGAGCGCGCCACCCAGACCGATTTGCTCCAGACGCGGCGCTTCGATGCTGACTTCGAGCCGGTCGGCTGGCAGCCCGAGGCGGCCGTGCGCTTCGAGCCGGTTGTCGCCGCTGCGCAGGGTGACGTCGGCGCGCTCGAGGCGCTCGCCGCGCACGACGAGGTCGCCCTGACCGGCCGCTGGCCGGCCGGCCAGCGTGCTGTCGGTGAGAACGAAACGCACGACGGCGGTCGGCTCGGCGCCGAAGCGGCCACGCGCGGTCGCTGTCGCGTTCAGACGGCCGGACGGGACGGCGAAGAAGAGCGCCGGATCGAATTGGCGGACACGCCCGGAAAAGTCGAATTCCCCGTCGCCAACGAAACTGCCCGAGGCTTCGACGCTACTCTTGCGCGCCAGCAGACGTGCGTGCTTGATGAGCACACGATCGGCGGCGCGCGTCGCATCGAGCTCGAGGCTAAAACGCGGATCGCGCAGCACGGCGCTGATGGCCTGCGCGCTCGCCGAGACTTCAGCTTTTAGCGGGCCGCTCAGGCGCGTCGGCTTGAGCACGCGGTGAAAGGCCGCCGCGTCGACGCCCGCCAGTTGCGCCTCGACGCTCAGTACCGAATTGGTCCACTCGGCGCTGCCTTTGATCGTTCCGGCCGACAACTCGGCGTCAATAGACGGAAGCACAACACGCTGGTTGGCAAAGACGAACTCGGCGCGCAGGCGGCGCAGCGGAATTTTCCCGGCGTCGATGCGGCCAGCCTCGCTGTTGACGACCGTCAGTTCGCCGCGCACCCCGTGTTCGCCATCGGGTGCGGCGGTCGCATCGACGCTGAGACGTGCTCGCGGTGCGCCGGCGAACCAGGCGGCCGGGTCGATTCCGGCCGCGCTGAGATCGCCGCGCAGCAGCGGCTGTTCGGCAAAGACGTCGAGCGTCGCCACGCCGCGCACGTCGAGCGCCGGGCTCGCCGAATGCGCGGCGAGCGTCAGCGCGGGCAAGCTCCCGCCAGCGTCGATGATAACGCTGAAGGGGTGACCGAACTCCTCGCCCGTGAGGCGCCCGGTTGCGCTGACCGCAAAGGGCGCCAGCCCGTCGAGTTGGCCTTTCGCCTCGACTTTAAGGCGCGAAGTCGCCAGGCGCAGGGTGTGGACGAGATGTTGCTGCCCGTCGCTGCTCAAACGCGCTGAGATGTCGTTGATGTCGTTGACTTCGTTGAGCGGGTCGTCTTGCGTGGGCTGCGCCGGCGCGATGGGCAACCCGCCAAACTGAAGGCGTCCGATGCGCAGCTCGTCGACCTCGACGGCCAGCGGCAGCGTCAGGTCGGTGGGCACCGCGCGCGCGCTGTCGTCGGCTGCCGAACGCACTTCGAGTCGGCCGATATGCAGCCGATCGATGTGCAGCAGACGATGGCGCAGGCGGCTTGGCTGCCACTCGAGCGCCAGGTCATCGACGACGATGCGTTTTTTATCGCTCACGCTGACCAGCCGAGCGATGCGCAACGGGCCGAGCAGACGTCCTTCGGCGGCGTCGATCTGCAGCGCCGGACCGGCAACGGTTTGCGCCGCCCACAGCGCCGCGCGCAGGCCGCTCGCCGTTGTCAGCAGCCAGGCGAGAGCAAGCGCCAGGACGAGCAGCAAGGCGGCGACAACAGCGACCGCGCGGACAAGCGGGCGACGGGAAATTATGTCGTACAGGCGCATGTCGTAAAGGCGCTCAGAAGGCGACGGCGAGCGAGAAGTGAACGCGCAACTTGCCGTCGCGCTCACCATACGCGAGGTCGACGGCAAGCGGCCCGGCTGGGCTCTTCCAGCGCGCTCCGGCGCCGTAGCCGACGGCCATGCTGAGCGCTGCGCGCTGATCGCTGGCGTCGCCGGCGTCGATAAAGGCGGCAGCGCCCCACTTGTCGTCGAACCAGTGCGTGTATTCGGCGCTGACCACAGCCAGGTAGCGGCCGCCGACGATGGCGCTGCCTTCTCGGACGCCGAGGCTCTGATAGCTGTAACCGCGTACCGACTGGGCGCCGCCGGCGCGGAAGAGAAACTCGCCGGGAATTCCGTCGCGATTCGGCGCCAGCGTCGCGCCGAGTTCGCCGCGCAGGGTGACGACATCGCGCTCGGCGACCGGGAAAAAATGCTGATAACGGGTGTACAGACGCACGAAGTTCTGGTCCGAAAGCAGCGCCTTGCTGCCGCCGCCGGCCTGAAACTGGGCGACGAATCCGCGCCGAGGGTCGAGCAGGTCGTCAACCCGACGCAGCGTCCAGCTGCCGTCGAGCGTCAGCGCCGTATTGCTGCGCTGCTCGGCATTTTCGGGCTGTTCGATTTCTCGTTGCCACTTGAGCGTATAGCGGCCCTCGACGCCGCCGTGCCGCTGGTCGCGCACGGCGGCGAGCGCGATCCGGTGGCGCTCGAGGCCTTCGATGTCTTCACGCTCGGCGAGCGCCCCGAAGCTGTCGCGGCGGTTGCCGACCGGCGGCAGGCGCACGTCGGCGTAGAGCCGCTGGCGCAGTTGCTCGATGCGCAGGCCGGCGTCAAGTTGCCAGCCGCGGTGGAGGAAATCGATGCCTTGGTAAATGACTTCGCCGTTGGCGCCGGTGTTGCTGCTGATGCCGGCGCCAAAGGAGAGACGGTGCGCCGGGTTTTCCTGCACGTGGACGCTGACCGGTGCGCGCCGCAGGCCGGGCAGGGCGCCGCTTTCGCCGTCATCCGGGTCGGCCAGACCGACGCTGACCGAGGCAAAGTAAGGCGTCGCCTGCAGGGCGGTTTGCAGATCGAGCACGTCCTTCTGCCGGTACGACGCACCGGGTTCGATGTGGCTGTAGCGTCTGACGAGATCGGGAGAATAACGCGACAGGCCGCTGATGCGCAGGTCGCCGAAAACGGTGCGCGGCCCGCTATCGTAGGCCACACGCAGTGCAGCCGTGGCGCTCGCCGGATCGATTTCGGCGCTGCTGTCGACAAGGCTGGCGCTCGGAAAGTCCACGTCGAGCAATTGGCGCAGGACGACCTGCTTGGCCTCGCGCCAGGCGGCATCGCGAAACGGCTCGGCGCGCGCTAGCGGCCACGCCGCCGCGAGCGTCGCGCGCCGCTCGTCGGCGAGCGGGCCGCGGATGTCGACACTGACCGTCGAGACGACGGTGCGCCGGCCGGGGACGACGTTGACCAATAGTTCGCCCGGTGTCGCGCGCACGTCGATCTCGGGCGAGAAATAACCCTCGGTGGCGAGCAATTCGCTGATCGTGCGCCGTGCGTCGCGGGCGAAGGCCTCGAGCGCCACATCGCGCGCCGCGCTGCTCGGCGCTTGCAGATAGCGGCTAAGCAGGCCGCCGAGCGGCGCCGGCGCCAGTACGGTGACCTCTGCGCTGGCCGGCATGGCGTGCAGCGCGCCGAGCAGGGCGCCGAGGATGGCCAGCGAGCGCGACCGGCAGCGGGCCGGATGGGGAGTTTCAGCGAGGCGTGTTATGACTTTTCTCCCGCATGCGTTCGAGGCGACGTTCCTGGCGGCTGGCGTAAAAGGCCATCAGCGGCGTCACCGACACGCCGTGGACGACGATCGAGACAGCGATCGTCGCCAGCGTCAGGCCGAGGATGGTGTCGGCGAGCGCGTCGGACAGCCCGTGGTTGAGCGCGTACATCAGATAATAGATCGAGCCGATGCCGCGAATACCGAACCAGGAAATCATCAGGCGCTGATCGCGCCCGACCTTGGCCCGCCACAGACCGAGCCACACCGACAAAGGGCGTACGACGAGAAATAGCACGACCAGGAAGGCGACCGATACGGCGTCAAAACGCGCATACGGCAACATGAAGCCGATGACGAGGACGAGCAGCAATTCGGCGATGCGCTCGAGTTGCTCGGTAAAACTGCGCGCCGCCTGGGTCATGTAGGCACCGGCGAGCTCCGGATGTGTGGCCATCGCCGCGTGCCCGTCATCGTTTTCGAGCCAGCTTGGTTCGGCGGTGATTGTTGCCGCGCTGCCCGGCGTCTTTCGCACGCGCTGAAAGGCCAGTCCGGCGGCGAAGACAGCGAGAAAACCGGGAGTCTCGAGCGCCTGAGCCGTGCCGTAGCTCAGCGCGATGAGTCCGAGCGAAACGAATTCGTCGAGCCCGACCGCTTCGCTGTGCGCGGTGCGCAGGTAGAACACCAGTTTGCCGATCACCGTGCCGAGTGCCATGCCGATCAGCAGACCACCGGCCAGTCCCCAGACGAAATCGACCGCCAGCCAGCGCCAGCCCAACATTCCGAGCTCGCGCAGGCCAAGCAGCCCGAGGCCGAGATAGACGAAGGGAAAAGCCGAACCGTCGTTGAGGCCGCCCTCGCCGGTCAGGCTAAAACGCAGCCGGTCGCGGTCGCTCGGATCGTCGACCTGAACATCAGAGGCGAGTACCGGGTCGGTCGGCGCCAGAATACCGCCGAGAACGATCGCCGCGCCGAGCGGCAAGTCAAAGGCGAACACGGCGATCGCCGTGATCAGCGCAACGGTGACGCTCATCGAAATGAACGCCAGGCGCAGCGGCAAGTCCCATTGCCGACCCCAGAGCGGCAAGCCAATCTTGAGGCCGCCCTAGAACTGCGAATTGAGGAGCGCGACTTCCGCGACGATCTCGAGGATGTACGCATAGTCGCGCGGATTGGGCGTAACCGGCCACAAGCCGGAAACGCCGATGCCGTAACCGACGGCGAGGTAGAGCATCGACGCGCTGAGTGGCAGGCGCTTGAGCAGGGTTCCGGCCAGGGCCACGGTGATCATCAGCGCGCCGACGACCAGCGTCCATAGGGCAAAGCTCATAGCCGCTTCTCCGAAGGCATCGCGGTTTGCAGGTGCGAACAGTGAAGTTTCATTTCGCTGACGAGGTGCCGCCGCCACACGCGTCGCGATGGGAGCGGCAAAGCTAACACAGGGAGCAATCCCTGTGCCCAGCGTATTCGCAGACGCCAAACGCGCTGCTTACCCCCGGGCGTGTGCAAAGCGGAGGTCGACCTGACCCATGAAGTCCGGTTCAAGGGGTGATCACGCCGTCCAGCCGAGCGTTGACGCCCGAGGCCGCAGGATGCCGCGCCGGTTTGGACGACGGACGACAGGCATGTCGCTTGCAGGCCAAGCCAAGCGGCCACGCCGGCCGCCAGTCCACGGCTTGCCAAAGGAGAAACCATGCTGCCATCGACCATAGACCGGGTGCCGGTCCACACGGCTCCGCACATTAATGAGCGACTACGCGAAAACACTCGCCGCAGCGTCGGACGTGCCTTGCGCGACGGTGAAGCGGGTATCCATCGCCGGCTCGCCGAACTCGATTGCGAATGGGACATCGAGCGCGTTCTGGAAGCCAATGCCGCATCGCTCGTCGTCGTCAGTTCCGTGCTCGGTTTTGCGCTGGATCGCCGCTTTCTCGTCGTCCCGGCGATCGTCGGCGCCTTTCTCCTGCAGCACGCGTTGCAAGGCTGGTGTCCACCGTTGCCCATCCTGCGCCGGCTGGGGGTGCGCACGGCCGACGAAATCGAGGAAGAAAGGCGCATGCTGTTGCTCGCCGCGCGCCGGCAAGCGGACGCCGAGGCGGGCAACGACGGTGGGCCCGTGCGGCAGGGGCAATGAGCGGGGGCGCTGGCCCTCGTGCGGCTGACCCGCGTGGCGAGCGGTGCGGCATAGCCGATAGCGATGTCACGCTCTTTGGCCAAGGCTTGCACAACCGCCTGCATGCACTGCTCGGTTGCCATCTCGACGACCGGGGCGCGCGTTTTGCCGTCTACGCTCCGCACGCCAGCGCGGTTTCGCTGACCGGTGACTTCAACGGCTGGAGCAGCGACGCCCATCCCCTGGCGCCGCGCGACGACGATTCCGGCTTGTGGACCGGCTACGTTCGCGGCGTGACGCATGGTGCGTTGTACAAATACCGTATCGTCCATCGCGACGGAACCGTCGGCGACAAGGCCGATCCCTTTGCCCTGGCCAGCGAGCCGCCCCCGGGGAGCGCATCGCGCGCCTGGCGCTGCGCTTACGCCTGGGCAGACGCCGCGTGGATTGCGCAGCGTCGCGGCCAGCGGGCAGCGGGCGCGCCGGAACGGCCGTTCAGCATCTACCAAGTGCAACTGGATTCCTGGCGGCGGCCACTCGACGGCGGTCCGCCGAACACCCGCGACCTCGCGCCGCAACTCTCGGCCTATGTCGTTGAAAACGGTTTCAGCCACGTCGAAATTTTGCCGCCCGACGAACAGCCGGCGAGCGGTGGGGCAGGTTACAGCGGCAACCGTTATTTCGCACCCGTCGCGCGCTACGGATCGCCCGAGGACTTCATGTTTCTCGTCGACACCCTGCATCGCGCCGGGATCGGCGTCATCCTCGCCTGGTTCCCGGCGCGCTTCGCGGCCGACGACCATGGCTTGCGCGAGTTCGACGGCGAACCTTTGTACGAAGCCGAACCGTTTGCCGGGCATTCCTTCGCGCCCGGTGCGCGGAGTTTCGACTTCGCGCGCCCCGAGGTCTGCTCTTTCCTCGTCTCGAGCGCGCTGTTCTGGCTCGCCCACTACCATATCGACGGCCTGCGCGTCGGCGCGCTGGCCAGCATGCTTTATCTGGATTACGGGCGCGGCCCCGGGCAGTGGCTCCCCAACCGCGATGGCGGCAAGGAAAATCTTGAAGCCATCGCTTTTCTGCGCCGCCTCAACGAAACCGTTGCCAGCCAGTACCCGGACGCGTTCACCATCGCCGAAGGGGGATCGTCCTGGCCGATGGTCTCGCGCCCGGTCCATCTCGGCGGGCTCGGCTTTTCCATGGTTTGGAACGGTGATTGGGCACGCACGACGCTGGCCTACTTTCGCCATGACCCGCTCTACCGCAAGTTTCACCATGATGATCTACGTGCTGGGCTGGCGAACGCGTTTGCCGAGAATTTCATCCTGCCGCTGGCCGAAGATGAGATGACAAGCGGCAGGGGCGCGCTGCTCGCGCAGCTGCCTGGCGACGAGTGGCAGCGCTTTGCCGGCTTGCGTTGCCTGTACGGCTA
>JBBRXI010000120.1:0-7107 GCA_038248575.1 Burkholderiales bacterium
GCCATGACTTCCGACCACATGTCGATATCGGCCGCGGTGTAGGCACCGACGACCGGCGCTCCGGTCGTTCCCGACGAGGTGTGAATTTCGATGAGTTCGCTCCGGTCGCAAGCGAGCAGGCCGTAGGGATAGGTTTGCCGGAGCTCGTCCTTGGTCGTCAGCGGCAGTTTGGCGATGTCGGCGAGCGTCGTGATCGAATCGGGTGACAGGCCGGCGCGCGTCAGCTTGTCGCGGTAGAAGGGGACGCGTGCGTAGACGCGCTCGACGGTGTGCTGAAGACGTTCAAGCTGCACTTTCCGGCGCGCCTCGCTTGAGGCGCACTCGGCTTCGCGGTTCCAGACGGCCATTGCCTACTCCTGTGCTTTTTCGTGTTGGTGAGCGGTGCTTGGCCAGCGCATCAATGGTCGGACAGCGGCCAGCGCGGCAGCCGCGGCAGCTTCGGCCAGTCCACTGCGTCGAGCATGTTCTTGACGACGAGGCCAAGCTCGGTGTCGCCCTCGATCGACAGTTCGCGGTTGAAGAACAGGGTGTCCGGGTCTTCCTGGCGCGCGATGAGTTGCAGGAAGGCCGAGAGATTGGCCGAAAAAGCCAGGTCGGGTGTCTGCGGCGAGCCAAAGAGCGGGCGAAAAAGGCCGGCCCGGTAGGTAAATGACGCACGGCCGCCGGTATCGAGCACGTCGACAAGAAAGGTCTTGCCTTCGAGCAGCGCCAGGCTGTCGGCCGGCAGGAGGCGCAGCGCGAGCGCCGCGTTGAGTCCGGCGACGAGTGCCAGCGCGTGCGGCCACTGCGGCAGCTTGCCGCCGATCGCCGAAACGATGGCCGGCAGGGTGAAGCGCGGGATGGTCAAGGCGGGGAAGTTGGGGATGATCGTGGCCATGGTCAGGCTCCTGGCAAGGGGGCGTTGCGTGCGCCCTGGTGTGAGGCAATTCCCGGCTCGCCGTGCCAATAGCCGTCGACCAGGCCTTCGCTCGCCCAACCGGATGTATCGACGGCTGCCGCCGCGCTTTGATCGCCGTGCCGCGCCGCGTCGAAAGCGGCGATGATCGCCGCCATCTTGTTCGCCTGTGGGCTGAGACGGACGCAGTCAATCCCCATCGCCCGCATGGCCGGGATTTCGGCCAGCAGGTTGCACGTCTGCGCCGACATCGTCTGGATGCCGTTGATGGCGAGGAAGGACTGGCCTTCGCGCGTTTTCAGCGTCATGCCTTCAGGGTGTTCGAGGCACTTGAACTGGCAGTCGTCCTTGTTGAGGCCGAAATGGCGGGCGGTAAAGCAGCGTGCCGAGAACGCCAGCGGCAACTTCCCGTAGACGAAGACCTCGGTCTCGACGCCGGCCGGTCGGCTGGCGTGCAGTGCGGCAATCATCGTCGCGCTCGCTTCGAGCGGCGGAACCCAGCGCTGAAGGCCGTAGCGGGCGTAGGTGGCGAGCGTCGTCGCGTTGTAGATATTAAGGTGCGGACCGGCGACGAAGGGCCGGCCGGCGGCGACGTTCACCGCACCCAGATCGTTGGCCTCGATCTTGCAGCCGCCGATTTCGGACAGTTCATCGATGGTCCGGCGCAGCGCCTTTAGGTCGCTCTCCGATTCGAGCAGCGCTTGCGCCGAGACGACGACCTCCTTGCCGGCCTCGGCAAGATCGCGCGCCAGGCCGATCCAGTCGGCGACGCGCAACTGCTGGCGGCGCGAACAAACGACCTCGCCGACGTAAAAGATGTCGATGGCCTCGATCTGCGCCATCTCGGCGTAGAACTCGAGGACTTCCTGTTTTGGCCAGAAGTAGAGCAGCGGGCCCAGGGCAAGCTTCATTCGAAAGACCTTTCACCACAGAGACACCGAGGCACAGAGAAAATCTCTGCTGCCTGCCTCTGTGTCTCTGTGCCTCTGTGGCTAATGTTCTGCGTTGTCATCGCCACGGCCGGTTATAAGCGCCGAGCGTCGCCTGCACGCCTTCGGAGACCTTCGCCAGTTCGGCCTGCCAGGCCGGCTCGACCTTGAAGTGCGCGCTGTCACGAGCGACTGCGTCGAGCGCGGCGCGCAAGGTCCGCGTCACCTGCGCGACGTAGGCCGGACTGCGCTGGCGGCCCTCGACCTTGAGCGCTGAAACGCCGATCTTGACGATCTCGGGCAGGATCTCGAGGACGTTGAGGCTGGTCGGTTCTTCGAGCGCGTAATAAGTCGCGCCGCCAACCTCGAAGCGGCCCTTGCACAGCGTCGGGTAACCGGCCGCCTCATCGTCGCCGTAGCGGTCGATGAGGATGCCGTTAAGGCGCGTGCTCAGCTGCCCCGGGGCTTTTTCCCACTTGACGAACTTGGCCGGCGAACACGCGCCAACCGTGTTCGGCGATTCGCCGGTGGCGTACGACGAGAGCCAGCAGCGCCCCTCGTTCATCACGCACAGGCTGCCGAAACCGAAAACTTCGATCTCGACCGAGGTGTTTTTGATGACCTGCTCGACCTGAGCCAGGGTGAGCACGCGCGGCAGTACCGCGCGACGCACACCGAATTCGCGCTGAGCGAAGTTCACCGCCTCGTAGCTCGTCGCCGAACCTTGTACCGAGAGGTGCAGGCGCAGCGCGGGGTGACGGTGGGCGGCGTAATCGAGCAGGCCGATGTCGGCGAGAATGACCGCGTCGACGCCGAGATCAGCGGCGCCGTCCACGGCAGCTTGCCACTCGGCCTCGCGTCCCGGCTGGGCAAAGGTGTTGATCGCCATGAGGACCTGGCGGCCCTGGGTGTGCGCATAACGGATGCCTTCGACCATCGCTTTCTGGTCGAAGTTAAGACCGGCAAAGTTACGCGCGTTGGTCTCGTTTTTGTAGCCGAAATAGACCGTATCGGCGCCGTTATCGACGGCCGCCCTGAGCGCCGGCAGACTGCCGGCCGGGCAGACCAGTTCGGGTATTTGCGTGTGCGGCATGAAAGCTCTTTCCTCGCGAAGGCGCAAGTATAGCGAGAGGTCGAAAAAACCGCATGCTTTGACAGCGCGGCCGGGTGCCTTGAAAAAGTCGTCTCGCCAAAGCCAGCGCCGAAAGCGCAGAGACCGGGCCGCCGGGGTGACCTATCTGTCTGGCCTGGACTCGGGCTGGTGCCGGAACGACGAGGTCTGGTTCACAGCACGCGCGGCTTGCGCGGCGCGTGGGCAAACAGGCGGTCGTAGAGCGCGTTGGGCAGGATGCGCAGCAGCTTGGCGACGAGCCCCATCTGCCAGGGAATCACCGTGTAACTCGTGCCGCGCTCGATCGTCCGGGCAAAGCGGCGCGCCGCTTCGTCGGCTGGCAGCAGGAAGGGCATCGGATAGGGGTTGATCGCCGTCATCGGCGTGGCGATGTAGCCGGGAGCGATGGTCACTACCTTGACGCCGGAGTCGCGCAGTTCGAGGCGCAGGCTTTCGAGATAGACCGTCGCCGCGGCTTTCGACGCGCTGTAGGCTCCGGCGCCAGGCAGGCCGCGGATGCCGGCGACCGAGGCGATGCCGACCAGGCGGCCGGCGTTGCCGGTGCGGGCCGCGGCGCGCAGGGTGGCGATGAAGGGCGAGAAGGTCGCCGCCATGCCGTAGACGTTGATATCGAAGATGCGCCGGATGGCGGCGAGGTCCTCGGCGCATTCGCTGAGCGTTCCCGACGAGACGCCGGCGTTGGCGATAACGATGTCAGGCGCGCCGAAGCGTGCGATGAAGTCCTCGGCGGCGCAGCGCAGCGCTGCCGCGTCGGTCACGTCGAGCGGGTAGCAGGCAACCGTGTTGGCCGCGTCGTACCCCGAACGGTGCAATTGACCGGCCAGTGCCGTCAGTTCGTCGCCGCGTCGCGCAGCGAGGCCGAGCAGCGCGCCAGTGCCGGCGTAGTGGCTGGCCAGTGCGCGGCCGATGCCGGAAGAGGCGCCGGAAATGAAGACCTTGAGCGGCACGCGCGGCGGGCGGCTCATCGCAGGGGCCAGTGCGCCGATGTGGCTTATTTCCTGGCTCGCTCGGCGCGCCGCTTGTCGATGACCTTATCGGTCAGCGCGAGCAATTCGGCGTGGCCCTTGATGTCCTGGCCGGTGACCAGATAGCGGCCGTCGACGACGATTGCTGGCACGCCGCGAATCCTGTAGGCCTGCGCCATCTGGTCGGCGCGCTTGGTCTTGCTGACGACGCCGAAGGAATTGTAGGCGTCGGAAAAACGCTTGGCGTCGACGCCCTGCGCGGTCACCCATTGGGCGATGCTTTTCTCGTCGAGCAGCTTGAGGCCCTTGACGTGGAGCGCGGTAAACACGGCTTCGTCGAGCCGCGGCAATTCGCCGAGCACCTCGAGCGAGTAATAGAGCCGCGCCATGTTCTGGTAGAAGGGATTGCCGAAACCGACGGCGACACGCCGGAGCGCCACGTCGGCCGGCAGCCGGGCGGCCCACTTGTTCAGATGCGGCGCAAGATCGCTGCAGTGCGGGCAGGCGTAGGAGAAGAACTCGACGACTTCGATCTTGGCGGGATCGTCGGTCGGCTGCGCCGGCTCGATGGCGACATAGTCGCGTCCGGCGGCAAGTTGCGCGTGCGCCGGCAGGGTCAGCGAAAGAGCGGCGAGCGCCATGGCGGCGAACCAGCGAACAATACGGACGTTCATCGTGTCTCCTCAGTCTTTCTTGACCACGTTGGCCTCGATGCCCTGTTTGGCAAGGTCAGCGCGCATATAGTTCACTTCGTCCATCTTGCGGAACGGGCCGACGCGCACGCGGTACCACACCTTGTCCTGCAGCATCACCTGCTGGATGGCCGCCTCGGCGCCGATCATCGCCAGTTTGGCTTTCTGGTTGTCGGCGTCGGCGGCGTTCTGGAACGAACCGGTCTGCAGATAGACTGCTTCCTTGAGCACGCCCTCGGCCTCAGCCTTGGCCTTGCCGTCGGCGCGTTGCTCGCCGGGCTGTTTGGGCGCCGCCGGCTTCGGGTCGGGAATCGCCTCGGCGTTGCCGGGCAGGATCTTGTAGAAATCGAAGCGCGGCTTGTCGCTCGGCTGCGGGATCGGGTCACCCGGCTTGCCGCCGAGGGCGAGCGGCCCGGATGGCGCTGTGCCGCCGGCTGCCGTCGCCGGCGCGCTGGGCGACGGCAGCGCCTTGTTGGCGAGCGGTGGCGGCGTCTTGAAGATGTACCAGACGACGCCCGCCGCGGCGAGCACGCCGATCACCAGGCCGACGAAAAGGCCGATCAGCGTGTTGCCGCCCGATTTACGGCGCGGGGCACGCGGGCTGCTCTTGCGGGGTTTCATATCGCGACTCATGGACTCTCTCACCTTCAATGACGGCTTACATCGATTGCGGGCAACTGACGCCGAGAATCGCCAGGCCGTTGCGGATCACCTGGCGCACCGCCACCGAGAGCGCGATGCGCGCGTCCTTGAGCGCCGCATCGTCGACCAGCATGCGTTCAGCATTGTAGTAACTATGGAACAGAGCTGCGAGATCCTTGAGATAAAAGGCAATCAGATGCGGGGCGAGCTCGCTGGCGGCGCCTTCGATGACTTCGGGAAACTCGCTGAGCTTGGCGGCCAGCGCGAGTTCGTGCGCGTTGTCGAGGCGGGCCAGATCGGCGCCGGCAAGGGCCGCGTGCAGGCTGGCGTCGTCGCTGGCCTCGCCGCCCCACTGGGCGAGCAGCGAGCAGACGCGGGCGTGTGCGTACTGGATGTAATAGACCGGGTTTTCGTTACTCTGGCTCTTCGCGAGATCGAGGTCGAAATCGAGGTGCTGGTCGGATTTTCGCAGCACGTAGAAGAAGCGGCAGGCGTCGTTGCCGACCTCCTCGCGCAGCGTACGCAACGTGACGAACTCGCCCGAGCGCGTCGACATCGGTGCCTTCTGGCCGTCGCGGTAGAGTACGGCGAACTGCACCAGCGCCACTTTGAGCACGTCGGCGTCGAGGCCGAGCGCGGCAAGCGCGCCTTTGACACGCGGCGTGTAGCCGTGGTGGTCGGCGCCCCAGACGTTGATGATGCGTTCGAATCCACGCTCGTACTTGTTGAGGTGATAGGCGATGTCCGAGGCGAAATAGGTGTACAAGCCGTTATCGCGCTGCACGACGCGGTCCTTTTCGTCGCCAAAAGCAGTCGACTTGAACCACCTGGCGCCGTTCTGCTCGTAGAGATGGCCGGCGTGCTCGAGACGCTCGACGCAGCGCGCGACAAGACCGCTGTCGAACAGTGATTTTTCCGAGAACCAGACGTCAAAATGCACGCCGAAGTCCTCGAGGTCGCTGCGGCAGTCTTCGAGTTGCTCGCTGAGCACGTGGGCGTGCACGGTGTGCCAATCTTCGCCAAGCAAGTCCTTGGCACACGCGATCAGTGCGTCGAGGTGCGCCTCGCGCTGCGCCTTGGCCTCGTCGTCGGTGCGCTCGGCCTCCGGCAGGCCGGGCGTCGGTGCGAGTACCGACGCGGCGGCACGAACGAATTTGTCGGCGTGTGCGGCTTTCATCTGCGCCGCCATGTCGCAGACGTAATCGCCCTGGTAGGCGTTGGGCGGGAAGGCAATGTGCTCGCCGAAAAAATCGAGGTAGCGCAGCCAGGCCGAGAGCGTGAGGATATCCATCTGCCGGCCGGCGTCATTGACGTAATATTCCCGCGACACGTCCCAGCCGGCGGTGGAAAGCAGCGTCGCCAGGCTGGCGCCGTAGGCGGCGCCGTGCCCGTGTCCGACGTGCAGCGGCCCGGTCGGGTTGGCCGAAACGAATTCAACCTGCAATTTTCGTCCGCCGCCCTGCGCCGAACGGCCGAAGGCCTCGCCCTGCTCGAGCACGCTGCGCACCACCTCGAGCTTGGCCGAAGGCTGAAGGTAAAAGTTGATGAAGCCGGCGCCAGCAATCTCGGCGCGCACGACGAAGGGTGAGCGCGGCAGTTGGCCGAGCAGCAGCTGCGCCAGCTCGCGCGGATTGCGCCGCAGCGGGCGCGCCAGCTGCAGGGCGAGGTTGCAGGCAAAGTCGCCGTGCGCCGCCTGTTTCGGGCGATCGAGGACGATCGCCGTGTGCGTTTGATCGGGCGCGACGCTGGCCAAGGCGGCGCGCAGCAGATCGCCGAGGTGAGTCTTGATATCGTGGGTCATTGGCGCTTTGTCGTGATGGTCGGGCAATGCGCCGATTATACGATGCCGACC
>JBBRXI010000121.1:0-7083 GCA_038248575.1 Burkholderiales bacterium
CGTCCAGAACCGTCTGCATCTGAATCATCTATCTCTCCAACTTGGCCCGCTGTTGCGGTCAGTCTTGGAACCCGTACGGGAGAAACGCCCGGCAAGAGGAAGTGCCGGGCGCGAAAAGAAAAAGATTATAGCTTCTTTTTCGGAAAAGGCAAGGCCTAAATGACCACTGCCTTCTCGATCAGCTTCGTCACGACCCACGCTTTGGTCTTCGACAGAGGCCGGCATTCCTGGATCTCGACGAGGTCGCCGGCTTTCGCCGCGTTGTCGTCGTTGTGCGCGTGATACTTGTTCGAACGCACGATGATCTTGTCGTACATCGGGTGCTTGACACGGCGTTCGATGAGGACGGTAACCGTCTTTTCCATCTTGTCGCTGACCACCCGGCCGATCAGCGTACGCTTGCTCGTCGTCTCGCTCATTGTTGTACCGCCTTTTCACGAAGAAGGGTGCGCACGCGCGCGATGTCGCGACGCACCTTGCCAATCTGGCTGTGATTGCTAAGTTGCTGCGTCGCAATCTGCATGCGCAGGCCGAACTGGGCCTTGAGCAGGCCCAGCAGTTCCTGGTTCAGCTCGTCGGCGCTTTTTGCTCTGAGTTCACTGGCTTTCATGATCAACCTACCATTCGCGTAACGAATGCCGTCGCGATCGGGAGCTTGGCCGCAGCCAGAGCGAAGGCTTCACGCGCCAACACTTCGTCTACACCGTCCATCTCGTACAGCACCTTGCCCGGCTGAATTTCAGCCACGTAGTATTCCGGATTACCCTTACCGTTACCCATGCGCACTTCGGCCGGCTTCTTGGAAATCGGCTTGTCCGGGAAGATGCGGATCCAGATGCGGCCGCCGCGCTTGATGTGACGGGTCATGGCACGACGCGCCGCTTCAATCTGACGCGCCGTCAGACGACCGCGACCGATTGCCTTGAGCCCGAATTCACCAAAGCTCACCTTGGCGCCGCGCGTTGCGAGGCCGGTATTCCGGCCTTTCTGCTCCTTGCGGTACTTTCTTCTAGCTGGTTGCAGCATCAGTCGTTCCTGCCTTTCTCACTCGTTTGGCCGGTGCCTTGACTTCAGGCGCGGGCGCTTCGCTCACCACGGCATCGGGCTGGTCACCGGCCTTGGCTTTCAGTGTGCGGCTTCTGGGCTTTTCAGCGCCATCAGCAGCGATTGGTTTGGCGACGCGGCGCGCTTTGCGCTGGTCGTCGGCGGGGCCCGCTTCCGGAGCGGCTGCCGGCTGTTCATTGCGATTCAAGATCTCGCCCTTGAACACCCAGACCTTGACGCCAATCAGGCCGTAAGTCGTCAGGGCTTCGGACGTCGCGTAATCGATGTCGGCGCGCAGCGTATGCAAGGGCACGCGACCTTCGCGATACCACTCGCGACGGGCAATTTCAGCACCGTTCAAGCGTCCAGAACTCATGATCTTGATACCCTGAGCGCCGAGGCGCATGGCGTTCTGCATGGCGCGCTTCATGGCGCGGCGGAACATGATGCGCTTTTCGAGCTGCTGGGTGATCGAGTCGGCAATCAACTGCGCGTCAAGTTCGGGTTTACGAATTTCTTCGATGCTGACATGGACCGGCACGCCCATGATCTTTTGCAAAGCAGCGCGCAAATGATCAATTTCTTCGCCCTTCTTTCCGATCACCACACCAGGGCGCGCCGAGAACACCGTGACGCGGGCGTTCTTGGCCGGGCGCTCGATCAGAACGCGACCAACCGAAGCGTGTTTGAGCTTGGCCTTCAGGTATTCACGAACCTTGACGTCCTCGTTGAGCATGCCGGCGAAGTTCTTGCTGTTGGCGTACCAACGCGAAGACCAGTCACGGGTGACAGCCAGGCGAAAACCAGTCGGATGAATCTTCTGTCCCATTGTTCTTCCTCAGTTTCCGACGGTCAGGAAAATATGGCAGGTCGGCTTGACGATCCGATTGCCACGTCCCTTGGCCCGCGCGGTAAAGCGCTTGAGCACCATGCCTTTTTCGACGAGGATGGTTTTCACCTTCAGTTCGTCGATGTCGGCGCCATCGTTATGTTCGGCGTTGGCAATCGCCGACTCGAGCACCTTCTTGATGATGCCAGCGCCTTTTTTCGGGCTGAACGTCAGGATGCTGAGCGCCTTGTCTACCGGCAATCCGCGGATCTGGTCGGCCACCAGTCGACCCTTTTGGTCCGACAGCCGAACGCCGCGCAAAATAGCACGAGTTTCCATATCCATTCCTTTACTTCTTCGCCTTCTTGCCGGCGGTGTGACCCTTGAAGGTGCGCGTCAGGGAAAACTCGCCGAGCTTGTGGCCGACCATGTTTTCGGTGACATACACCGGGATGTGCTGCTTGCCGTTATGCACGGCAATGGTCAGGCCGACAAAGTCCGGCAGAACCGTCGAACGACGCGACCAGGTCTTGATCGGACGCTTGTCGCTCGTCGCGCGCACGGCGCCGATTTTCTTGATCAGATGGGCATCGACAAACGGGCCCTTTTTTACGGAACGTCCCATAGTTCTCTATCCCTTAGCGTTTGTGACGGCGCTGCACGATCATCGAACTCGTGCGCTTGTTGGTACGGGTACGATAGCCCTTGGTCTTGGTGCCCCACGGGCTGACCGGATGCATACCCGCAGCCGTCTTGCCTTCGCCGCCACCGTGCGGGTGATCGACCGGGTTCATGACGACGCCGCGAACCGTCGGGCGAATACCACGCCAGCGATTGGCGCCGGCCTTGCCGATCGAACGCAGGCTGTGCTCTTCGTTGCCGACCTCACCGATCGTCGCGCGGCACTCGACGTGCACGCGGCGGATTTCGCCGGAACGCAAGCGAACCTGGGCATAAACCCCTTCGCGCGCCAGAAGCTGCGCCGAAGTGCCCGCCGAACGCGCCATCTGCGCACCCTTGCCCGGAATCATTTCGATGCAGTGGATCGTTGTACCGACCGGGATGTTGCGAATCGGCAGCGTGTTGCCCGACTTGATCGGCGCCTCCGACCCACTCATCACCTGCTGGCCGACGACCATGCCCTTGGGGGCGATGACGTAGCTGCGCTCGCCGTCGGCGTAGAGCAGCAAGGCGATGTTGGCGGTACGGTTCGGGTCGTATTCGAGACGCTCGACCTTGGCCGGAATGCCGTCCTTGATACGCTTGAAATCGACCATGCGGTAATGCTGCTTGTGACCGCCGCCCTGATGGCGCGTCGTGATGTGGCCGTTGTTGTTGCGACCGGCCTTCTTCGACTGCGACTCGACCAGCGCAGCAAAGGGCTTGCCCTTGTGCAGATTGGCGTTGACGACCTTGACGACGGCACGGCGGCCCGGCGAGGTCGGTTTAACTTTGACGAGTGCCATTATGCGGCCCCCCCATCGACGAAATTGATTTCCTGGCCGGCCGTCAGGCAGACGTAGGCTTTCTTCCAGTTCTTGCGGGCGCCCATGAAACGGCCAAATTTTTTCTTTTTGCCCTTGACGTTGGCGATCTGCACCGACTCGACGGTTACCTTGAAGAGCAGCTCGACGGCCGCTTTCACTTCAGGTTTGGTCGCATCGGGAGCGACGCGAAAAACGACCTGGTCGTGCTTGTCAGCCACGTAGGTCGCCTTTTCGGAGATCTGCGGCGCAAGCAGCACTTGCATCAGACGTTGTTGGTTCATCCCAGGATCTCCTCAAACTTGGCGAGGGCGCCCTTGGTCATCAGCACCTTCGGGAAGCGGATCAGCGACACCGGGTCGGCCTCGTTGACTTCGACGACGAGCACATTGGGCAGGTTGCGCGAAGCCAGGAAGACGTTCTCATCGATGTTGTCGGCGATCACCAGCACCGACTCGTAGCCCATGCCCTTGATTTTCTGCGCGAAGAGCTTGGTCTTCGGCGCATCGACGGCGATGCTGTCTACGATCGCCAGGCGATCTTCGCGAACGAGTTGCGACAGGATCGACGCCATGCCGGCGCGATACATTTTCCTGTTGAGCTTCTGGCTGAAGTTCTCGTCGGGCGAGTTCGGGAAAATCCGACCGCCGCCACGCCACAGGGGGGACGAGCTCATACCGGCTCGGGCACGGCCCGTACCCTTTTGACGGAAAGGCTTGGCTGTCGTGTGCTTGACCTGCTCGCGGTCCTTCTGCGCGCGGTTGCCGCTGCGCGCGTTGGCCTGGTAAGCAACGACGATCTGATGAATCAGCGATTCGTTGTATTCACGGCCGAACAGCACGTCGGAGCCTTGCAATTTGCTGGCTTCCTGGCCTTGTTCGTTGATTAGCTTGAGTTCCATTATGCCCCCGCCTTGACTGCCGGATGCACGATCAGATCCGACCCTTTGCAGCCGGGCACCGCGCCCTTGACCAACAACAGCTGACGCTCGACATCGATGCGAATGACTTCGAGGTTCTGTTGCGTCCGCTGCACGTCGCCGAGATGTCCGGACATCCGCTTGCCGGGGAAAACCCGACCCGGATCCTGGTTCATGCCGATCGACCCGGGCGCGTTGTGCGACACCGAGTTGCCGTGCGTCGCGCGTTGCGACTTGAAGTGATGGCGCTTGATCGCGCCGGCGAAGCCCTTGCCGATCGTCTGACCGGTTACATCGACCTTCTGTCCGACGGCAAAGATGGCGACACTGATATGATCACCGGGTTTGAAGGTGGCGAGGTCCGCGGCAGAAACCGGAAACTCCCTGAGCAGATGACCGGCTTCGACACCGGCCTTGGCGAGGTGGCCCGCCAGCGCTTTGCTGACGCGCGACGGACGACGCTTGCCGAATGCCACCTGAACGGCGGCGTAGCCGTCGCACTCAGGCGTTTTGATCTGGGCGACACGATTGTTCGACACGTCGAGTACGGTTACCGGGATGGACGCGCCATCATCGGTAAAAATACGCGTCATGCCGACCTTGCGCCCAACAAGGCCTAGACTCATGGTTATTCTCCTCTAGCCGGCTACGATTGGCCGGCGAGCGATACAAGTCAAAATGGGCAGCAATAACGAAGCGCGACAATGGCGCGACGCTGCCCGACGAAAGGCGGCGATTATAGCCGCTTAAAACGAATTACTGCAACTTAATTTCGACGTCAACACCCGCAGGCAGGTCAAGCTTCATCAGCGCGTCGACCGTTTTGTCGGTCGGATCGATGATGTCCATGAGGCGCAGGTGGGTGCGAATTTCGAACTGGTCGCGCGAGGTCTTGTTCACGTGCGGCGAACGCAGAACGTCAAAACGCTGGATCCGCGTCGGCAGCGGGACCGGGCCACGCACGACGGCTCCGGTGCGCTTCGCAGTTTCAACGATTTCCAGCGCCGATTGATCGATCAGACGGTAATCAAAGGCTTTCAGGCGGATGCGGATCTTCTGGTTTTGCATAGCGTTTTCCAAAGAGCGATGGCGCGGGCTTCGAATCGGCCCGCGCCGTAATTAAAAACTACTCGATAATTTTAGCGACGACGCCGGCGCCGACGGTACGACCGCCTTCACGGATGGCGAAACGCAGACCTTCTTCCATGGCGATCGGGGCAATCAGCTTGACGGTCATCTGGATGTTGTCGCCCGGCATGACCATTTCAACGCCTTCGGGCATCGAGATCGCGCCGGTCACGTCGGTCGTGCGGAAGTAGAACTGCGGACGGTAGTTGTTGAAGAACGGCGTGTGGCGCCCGCCTTCGTCCTTCGACAGAACATACACTTCACCCGTGAAATGCGTGTGCGGCGTGATCGAACCCGGCTTGGCGAGCACCTGGCCGCGCTCGACTTCTTCGCGCTTCGTGCCACGTAGCAGCACGCCGACGTTGTCGCCAGCCTGACCCTGGTCAAGCAGCTTGCGGAACATTTCAACGCCGGTACAGATCGTCTTGACCGTCGGCTTGATACCGACGATTTCGATTTCTTCGCCGACTTTCACGATGCCGCGTTCGACGCGGCCCGTCACCACCGTGCCACGGCCCGAGATCGAGAAGACGTCTTCGATCGGCAGCAGGAAGGGCTTGTCGATGACGCGAACCGGTTCCGGAATGTAGGTATCGAGCGCATCGGCCAGGCGCATGATCGAGCCTTCGCCCATCTCGCCGGTGTCGCCTTCGAGCGCCTTCAGGGCCGAGCCCTTGATGATCGGTACGTCGTCGCCCGGAAAGTCGTATTTGGATAGCAGTTCGCGCACTTCCATTTCGACGAGCTCGAGGAGCTCTTCGTCGTCGACCATGTCGCACTTGTTCAGGTACACGATGATGTACGGTACGCCGACCTGGCGGGCCAGCAAAATGTGCTCGCGCGTCTGCGGCATCGGACCGTCAGCGGCCGAACAGACGAGAATCGCGCCGTCCATCTGCGCCGCGCCGGTGATCATGTTCTTGATGTAGTCAGCGTGGCCCGGGCAGTCAACGTGCGCGTAGTGACGATTGGCCGTCTCGTACTCGACGTGCGCCGTGTTGATCGTAATGCCGCGCGCCTTCTCTTCCGGCGCCGCGTCGATCTGGTCGTAGGCCTTCGCCTCGCCGCCAAACTTCTTCGCCAGAATCGTCGTGATCGCCGCCGTCAATGTCGTCTTGCCATGGTCAACGTGACCAATCGTGCCGACGTTTACGTGCGGCTTCTTCCGTTCAAATTTTGCCTTAGCCATTTCTTTTCCTCACCAAATCATTTCTTGTTGATCACCGCCTCGGCGACGTTCTTCGGCGCTTCGACATAGTGTTTGAATTCCATCGAGTAGGTCGCGCGGCCCTGCGACAGCGAACGCATCGTCGTCGAATAACCGAACATCTCGGCGAGCGGAACCTCGGCCTTGATCGCCTTGATGCCGCCGGGAATGTCTTCCATTCCCTGCACTACACCGCGACGTCCCGAAAGGTCGCCCATGATGTTGCCCATGTATTCCTCGGGCGTTTCGACCTCCACCGACATCATCGGCTCGAGCAGCGTCGGCTGGGCTTTCTTCAAACCCTCCTTGAAGGCCATCGAAGCCGCCATGCGGAACGCATTTTCGTTCGAGTCGACGTCGTGGTAAGAGCCATCGAACAGAGTGAACTTGATGTCGACGACCGGGAAGCCGGCGAGGACGCCGCTCTTGATGCAGTCCTGCAGACCTTTATCAACGGCCGGGATGTACTCGC
>JBBRXI010000122.1:0-7050 GCA_038248575.1 Burkholderiales bacterium
CGCGAAAAGCCGTCCCGGCTGCGTCAGGCGCCCCACGGCGTGGGCAGCTTTTGTCTCGCCGTGTGCGAGCGGGCGCAGCGGGCCTCGGCGTCGGTGCGATGATAGGATGTGGCCGAGCGATCGGTCATCGACACCGATTCCGCAGACCGGCGGGGGCGTGCACGGTGTCGATCTTCCCGTTATTTGGCCGACCGATTGACGGCTTCATTGGCGGAACCGATCGCCGTGATATTTCCGGCGACGGGGCGGCGGCTCGCGCCGGACGCTATTTTTCCGTCGTCTCTGTCGGGGATTCGTGATATTTTAGCCACGTAGCATTGTTTGCCACAAGACTAACAAGGCGGTGGAACGAGCCCGACGCCGGGCCCGTCGGCCCACCCCGCGCAATGGAGAAGAGATGGGCATTGCCTGCTCGCAGGTGAGCGCCCGGAAGCCGTCATGCAACCGCCCGCCGATCGCGTCGCGCTAATCATCAACCGTCTGGCGGCTGCGGTCGCCGTGCTCGTGGCGATCAGCCTGCCGCTCGGTTATGCGCTCATCGCGTTCAACAATTTCAGCGACACGCTGGCCTTTGAAGCCAAGGTCAAGGCCAACGCGCTGACCGGGCTCGTCGCCAACGATCCCGATGCGTGGATGTTTACCGAAGCGCGTATCAGCGCACTGATCGCGCAGGAGCTGATGGCTTTCGACGACGAGCGCGTCCAGGTGTTCACCGCCCAGGGCACGCTCGTTACGCAGAACGGCTCGGCACCACGGACGCCGGCGCTGAGCCAGCGCGCTGGCCTCAAACAGGGCGCGCGCAGCGTCGGCCATATCGAGGTCAGCAGTTCGCTGCTCGGGGTAATCTACGAGACCGCGGCGGTGGCGGTCCTTGGCCTGCTGCTTGGCTCGTTGGTGTTCATCGTCATGCGCGTCGTGCCGCTACGCGCCCTGCGCCGGGTGACCGACGCGCTGTTCGACGAGAAGGAACGCGCCGAGACAACGCTGCACTCGATCACCGACGCGGTGATCACTACCGACTGGCGCGGCAAGATCGAGTACCTCAACCCGACCGCCGAGCAACTGCTCGGAACGACGTACGCCGAGGCACGCGGGCAGGACTTGTCGGCGGTCGTTTTTCTCATCAACGGGACGACCAGGGAACGCATCGACCACTCGCTGTACTGGGCGCTCAGCGAAGGCTGCGTGGTCTCGTGCCAGGGTAGCAGCGAGCTTTGCCGTCCCGATTCGACGACGATCGCCGTCGAAGAGCGCTCGGCGCCGATCTTCGATCATAGCGGGCGGGTCACCGGCGGGGTCACGGTGCTGCGCGACGTCAGCGTTTCGCGCGAGTACACTCAACGGCGTTCCTGGGAGGCGACGCATGACCTCCTGACCGGCCTCGTCAATCGTCGCGAATTCCAGAACCGCGTCGCCTTTTCGCTCGACGACCTGCGCGGCGATGAGGGATCCCACGTCGTCTGTTACATGGACCTGGATCGCTTCAAGGTCATCAACGATTCCTGCGGGCACGCGGCCGGCGATCAGTTGCTGATCCAGATCGCCGGCCTGATGCAAACGCGCATTCGCGACACCGACACGCTGGCAAGGCTCGGCGGCGATGAGTTCGGCCTGCTGCTCGAGCGTTGCGACCTCCAGCGCGGTCAGGTGATCGCCAACGAAATCATGACGGCGGTCCAGGACTTCATCTTTACCTGGGAAGACAAGCTGTTTACGGTCGGCGTCAGTATCGGTATGACGGCGATCAGTCGCGACCATCGCAGTGTTGGCGAGGTGCTCAGCGAAGCCGATTGCGCCTGCTACTGGGCCAAAGAGCAGGGGCGCAACCGCGTTTGCGTCTATCGGGCGAGCGACATGGATCTTGCCGCGCGGCGCAGCCAGACCGGCTGGGTGGCGAGAATCAACGCGGCGCTCGAGGAGCAGCGCTTCGTCCTCTACCACCAGGCTTACCGCGCGCTCGACCCGACGGCCGGTGAGCGCGAGCACCTTGAAATTCTGCTGCGCATGATCGATGAAAACGGCGACCTCGTCGCCCCCGGCTGTTTCCTGCCGGCCGCCGAGCGCTACAATCTGATGCCACCGATCGACCGCTGGGTGGTTCGTGCCGTGTTCAGCGCCTATGGGCAGCTCGTTGCCGAGCGCGGCGACGTGCCGGTGACCTGCTCCATCAACCTCTCGGGCGCGTCGATCAATTCAGAGGGCTTCATCGAGTATGTTCGCGCCCAGATGCACGAATTCCAGCTGCCGCCGGCGGCGATTTGTTTCGAGCTCACGGAGACGGTCGCCGTCAACAATCTCGAGGCGGCCGCCGAGTTCATGCGCGAATGCCAGGCGATGGGGATCCGCTTTGCGCTCGACGACTTCGGCACCGGGACGAGTTCGTTCGGCTATTTGAAGACGCTGCCCGTCGACTATCTCAAGATCGACGGCGGCTTCGTGAAAAATATCGAGCACGACGGGGTCGATCTCGCGATGACCGAAACGATCAACCGCATCGGGCACATCATGGGCAAGAAGACGATCGCCGAATACGCCGAGAACGAGGCGATCATTGCCATGCTGAAGACGATGGGCGTCGACTTCGCGCAGGGTTACGGCGTCTGCCTGCCCAAGCCGCTGTTCGCGCTGCGCGGCCCGGCGGCCTTGCCGGCGGCCGATGCGGCGCGCCCCTCGCCGACCGAGGCCGCCCCACGCGGACGCTTACTGCCTGCCGCCGGCACCTGATCGCCGCAAGCGTTCCCGGCGTCGGCTGAGCAGACAGCGGTTCCGCTGAGGGGCGCTTTCTAGGATAATTAGCCGGTGAAAACGACAAAGATCCCGAGCGGAAAAACCAATGGCATCGCTTCGGCATGGCGCCGTTGGCGCGCTCACGCCAACGGCAAACCGGCGCTCGACACGCGGCCGTGCATTCCGGTCGCGGCCAGGCAGATCGTTACGCTGGCCGGCCCGAGCGACTATCGCCAAACGCTGCTCGCCCTGATCACCAAGGCCAGGCGGCGCATCCTCATCGCGACGCTCTATTTGCAGGACGACGATGCCGGCCGCGAGGTTCTGGCCGCGCTCTACGCAGCTAAACAGGCGCAGCCCCAGCTTGAAGTCGCCGTTTTCGTCGATTGGCACCGCGCGCAGCGCGGGCTCATTGGCAAGACGCGCTCGCCCGGTAATGCCGCGCTCTACCGCGAGATGGCGCGCCGGCTCGGTCCGGGCGTCACCACCTACGGCGTTCCGATACAGCGGCGCGAATTCATGGGCGTCATGCACCTCAAGGGCTTCATCATCGACGACGATGTGCTCTACAGCGGCGCCAGCCTGAACGACGTCTATCTCCAGCGCCACGCGCGTTATCGCATCGACCGCTACCACCTGATCGCCAGCCGGCGGCTTGCCGACAGCCTGGCCGCGCTGCTCAACGACGTCATCCGCGTCGATCCGGCCGTCCATCCGCTCGACAGCGGCAAAGCACCGGAAACTGCCGACCTCGGTCGGGCGATCGTGAAATTCCGCCGCTCGCTCGGCAAGGCACGCTACGCCTTCGAGCCCGCGGCAATCCGCTCCGGCGAGGTCGGCGTGACGCCGCTGCTCGGCGTCGGCATGCGCGGCAACGAACTTAACGCCACGCTGCTCCAGCTCGTCGGCGAAGCGCGCGAGCGGATCGTGCTGTTTACGCCCTACTTCAACCTGCCCGGTCCGCTGCGCAAGGCGGTCGCCAAGCAGATCAAGGCCGGATGCCGGGTGATGATCATTGTCGGCGACAAAACGGCAAACGATTTTTACATCCCGCCTGACGAGCCGTTCAAGACGATAGGCGCGCTGCCCTATCTCTACGAAGCCAATCTGCGTCGCTTCTGCAAGAGCCACCAGAAGGCCATCGATGCCGGCGTGCTCAATGTGCACCTGTGGCACCATGAGGACAACACCTTTCACCTCAAGGGCCTGCTCGTCGACGACGACCGCGCCTTGATCACCGGCAACAACCTCAATCCGCGCGCCTGGCGCCTCGATCTGGAAAACGGCCTGCTGCTCAACGATCCGCACAAGCTGCTGCTCGCCCAGAACGAGGCGGAAATCGAGCGCATCCTCGCGCACACGCGGCGCCTCGACCACCACCAGGCGATCGAACCGGTCACCAGCTATCCGGCCCCGGTGCAACGGCTGCTCAAGCGCCTCGCGCCGCTACGCGCCGACCGGCTGGTTAATCAGGTTCTTTAGGCACGTACAGGCAGGCGGCGAGGCCGGTGGCGATGGCGTCGGCCATGCGCTCCTGATGCCGCGTGTCACCCAGCGCGAGCTCTTCGACACGGTGCTTGATGACGCCCGCTTCGAAGAGGACGGCCGGCAACGTCGTCCGGTAGAGGACAATCAGATTGTCGTAGTAATGCACGGCATTATCGGCGTCGGCGTAGGGGCGGGCGCGACCGGGCAGCGCATCGGCGTGGTGCGTAGCGGCGACAAAACCCATGCGGCGCAAGCGCGCGCCGACGGCCGATGCACAGCGTAGGCTGACTGCAAGTTCCGGGTTCTGGCGCGAGACGAAGAGCGAAAAGCCACGGTGACGGTCGCTATAGGTCTGTATCCGCCCCTCCCACGCCCACTCCTCGAGCAGTTCCGGCTGTACCGAGTCGTGGTGGATCGAGAAAAACAAGTCGCTGCCGGCCGCCTGCCGGGGGCGTTCGTCGAGGCTCGCGATGCGCCCGTCGAAATTGATCGGACGCACGCCAAGACCGCGCGTGGTGATCGCCCGGGCGAGCCGCGCCGCAAGTTCGCGGTTGAAATCGAATTCGCGCCCACCGCGCGCACTGACCGCTCCCGACGCGGTGAGCGTGTGGCCAACATCGACGGCGACTTCGCCGGCGGCCAGCGCCGGCGCGTTGGCGGCGATGAAGCCGCAGAGCGCGAACGTGCGGCGCAGCCTCATTCAGAAGTCCTTGGCCGCTTCCCAGAGAATGAAGCCTTCTTCCTTGTCGGTGCGCTCCATCAGAAGTTGCAGCGGGTGGGCGCGCTGGGCAAGACCGATCGTCGCCGCGGCTTTCTTCTCGGCGTTCTCGTCGTCATCGTGATCGTCCTCAGCATCTTCGTCGAGGTTCTTGTCGATGGGCGGCTCGAGCTCGCGCCGGGCCGCCATTTTTTCCGCGTCGACGGCGGCGTGCAGCCGGGCCATCGCGTCGGGCAATTGCTGGCGCGTGAAAACGCCGCGCGCCGTGCCTTCTTTGCCGACGATAGCGAACAGGCGGGCGGCGTGTTCGGCAAACATGATCACCTCGCCCGAGGTGCTCGACCTGAATTTGACCAGCATCGTCGTCTCCTTAGTGGGTAGCCGGTGCGGCGGGTACGGCAGTATTGGCGACCGACGCTTTTTCATTGTACCCCGGTCACCGCGCATAGCGCCGTGCCGCCTGGGTTAGAATGGGCGCCACGAGAACGGACAAGCGTGGCGCGCCGCCACGGGGAATACCAGCATGCCGGACCAGCATGACGTGCCCAGCAGCCGCCCGCCCGGCCAGTCGACACTGCCCGGGCTGCGTATCGGCGTCGATCTGGGCGGCAGCAAGATCGAACTCGTCGCGCTCGACGCAGCGGGAAATCAACGCGCGCGGCGCCGCGTGGCGGTGGAACAACTGAGCCAGCAATGAGCGCGCTGCGACTTTTTCTGCCCTTTGCCGGCGCGTATTTTCTCTCCTACCACTTTCGCACGGTGAATGCGGTGATCGGGCCGGTGCTGGCCGGCGATCTTGGCCTTGGCGCGGCCGATCTGGGACTTTTGACGAGCGCCTACTTTCTCGGTTTTGGCGCTGCGCAACTTCCGCTCGGCATGCTGCTCGACCGCTTCGGCGCGCGCCGCGTCGAGTCCGCCGTACTGCTCGCCGCCGCCGCCGGCGCGCTGATTTTTGCCAGCGGCACGACGATCGGCACGCTGGCCTTCGGGCGCGGACTCATCGGCGTCGGCGTCTCGGCCTGCCTGATGGCCTCGTTCAAGGCTTTTTCGCAATGGTATCCGCCGGAGCGCCAAGCCTCGCTGACCGGCTGGATGCTGACCGCCGGTGCGCTGGGCGCGCTCGCCGCTTCGGTCCCGCTCAACGCGGCACTGCACGTCGCTACCTGGCGGCAGATCTTTGTCGTCCTGGCGGCGGGCACCGTGCTCGTCGCCGGCTGGATCTTTGTCGGCGTTCCCGACCAGCGCGGGACGCTGGCGCCCGAGTCGCTCGCCGCGCAGTGGGCCGGCGTGCGGGCGGTCGTGCGCAACCGCCATTTCTGGCGCTACGCACCGCTCGCCCTCGTTCAGACCGGTGGCTTTCTTGCCGTGCAAAGCCTGTGGTCGATCGCCTGGCTGATCCACGTCAATGGCTACTCGCGCGGCGTCGCCGCCGACCATCTGGCGGCGATGAGCGTCGCCATGGTCGTCGCCTACGCCTTGATCGGGCTGCTCGCGACGCGGCTCGCCCGGCGCGGCATCGGAACCATCGTACTTTACGTCGGCGGCTTGTCGCTCGCCCTCGTCACGCTGCTCCTGATGATCACGCAGGCGGTCGACCAGACCTACCTGCTGTGGATCGCCTACGGAATGTTCTCGAGCTTCGGCACGCTGGTCTACCCGCTACTCACCGCCGGCTTTCCGGTCGCGCTCTCGGGCCGGGCGAACACGACGCTGAACCTGCTGGCCTTTACTGGCGCCTTTGTCGCGCAATGGGGCATCGGCGTTCTCATCGAGCTATCCGAGGCCGCCGGTTACAGTACGGCAATCGCCCACCGCCACGCTTTTAGCGTTCTTTTCGTTGTCCAGACCGGCACACTCATCTGGCTGCTGGTGAGCGGCCGACGAAAGCCAGCGCAAGGAACCGAGCGTTAAACCGCGCGAGCGAATTGCTGCCGCGCGCCGACGCCGTTCTCGGCAAGCGTGCTCAAGCGCTCTGGACCTGCCCCGTCGAATACCCAGACGCCTAGCGTGGCGAACGCCGCGTCGGTCGCGTCAAACCAGCCGTTGCCGCTTGCACCGCTCGTCCCGCACGGCGCGGGCGCCAGCACGCAGCGGTCGGCGGTGCTCAGAACTCGAGC
>JBBRXI010000123.1:0-7020 GCA_038248575.1 Burkholderiales bacterium
ATCGCTTCGTGGATCATCGTGAGCTCGAGGTGCGTCGTTGGATTGTCGATCGGCACGCGCGCGTTTTCGGCTAGCGAGACCATGGTGAACGCGACACCGGCAAAAGCCAGGCTCGGATAAATCGCGAACTCGCTGTGCGCCAGCGTGTCGACGATCGTCGATAAAGACGTCGATTGCGAAATTAGCGAAGCCGTGAAGAAGACCATCAGCAAGGCCGGTTCGGCGAGAAAGCCGACCAGCATCTCGCGGCGCGAGCCCATCGAACCGAACGAGGTGCCGACGTCCATCCCGGCGAGCGCGATGAAAACCCGCGCCAGGGCAAAGAGGCCGAGCTCATCTTGGCGTCGGCGGCCGGCGCAAAGATGAGCTCGGTCGATAGCGTCGGGACGATCGCCGAAGCCAGCGCCATGCAGGCGAAAATGATGTAGGGCGCGGCGCGGAACAAGGACGATGCGTTGTGCGCGATCAGCACGTCCTTGTGGAACAGCTTGGAAAGCGTGTAGTAGGTCTGCAGCAGCGGCGGCGCCGAGCGGTTTTGCAACCAGGCGCGGCACTGGTTGACCCAGCCGGTGAGCAGCGGCGCGAGGAGCAGCGCGATGACGAGCTCGAGCAGTTGGGCGAAGAGGGCGTAGACGTTCATCCGCGGGGCACGACGAGCAAGACGAGTAGCGTGATAAAGCTGTAGAGCAGGTAGATGGCGATCCGACCCTGCTGCAGGAAGGCGATCAGCCGCGTACCGTACTCGACGAGCCGGGCGATCGGCAGATAGAGCCAATACCAGAACGGATCTTCGACGCGACTGCTGTAACGCGGCGTCACGTCGAAGGGCGAGGGGTGTTCGCCGCTACGCCGCAGGAAGGGCGAGAAGATGCGCCGGATCGGCTGGCCGAAGCCTTCGGCGGTATCCTGCATGCGCGAAGTCTGCAGCGGAAAGCCGCAGTCCCAGGGGGCAACGCGCGTCAGCCGACCGTGGAAGCGGCGGCGCACCAGCCAGAAGACGAGCGGCATGAAGACGGCGATGCTGCCGAGGAAGATCGCCGGGCTGTAACTCGCCCGGTCCTCGCTGATCGGCGCCAGCAGCCACCAGCCGTGACTCGCCGCGGTCGCGGCGAGGCCGCCGCCGACGAGTTGGCGCGTCACCGGGTCGAGCAGCGTGATGACGAGATTGGGCAAAATGCCAAGCAGAACGCAGCCGGCCGCCAGCCAGAGCAGCCCGATGCGCTCGAGGCGCCCCGCATCGTGCGCGGCGCTAAGTTTTTCTTCGCGCGGCTGGCCGAGAAAAACGATGCCGAAAAACTTGACCATGGCAAAGCCGGCGAGCGCGGCGATCAGCGCGATGGCGCCGGCGACGACCGGCAGCAGCATGTTGAGATAGCCGTGCGGCAATCCCGAGGTGAACAGGAAGCTTTGCAGCAGCAGCCATTCGGAAACGAAGCCGTTGAGCGGCGGCAGTCCGGCCGAAGCGAGCACGCCGACGAGCGCCAGCCAGGCGACCCAGGGCATGCGATGGATCAGTCCGCCGAGCTTGCCGAGGTTGCGCTCGCCGGTGGCGTGCAGAACCGAACCCGTGCACAGGAAGAGCAGGCTCTTGAAGAAAGCGTGATTGAGGCAGTGGTAGAGCGTTGCGGTGAGCGCCAGCGCAGCCAGGTTGGGCAGCAGGAAGGACTTGAAGACCAGCGCCAGTCCGCAGCCGACGGCAATCAGGCCGATGTTCTCGATCGACGAGTAGGCCAGCAAGCGCTTCATGTCGGTCTGCACTGCAGCGAAAATGACGCCGAACAGTGCGCTGCCCAGGCCGATGACGAGCAGCAGGACTCCCCACCACCAGAGCTGCGCGTGCAGCAGATCGAAGGCGACGCGCAAGAGGCCGTAAATTGCCGTCTTGAGCATGACGCCGCTCATCATCGCCGAGACCGGCGACGGCGCCGCCGGGTGCGCCTCGGGCAGCCAGACGTGCAGCGGCAGCAGTCCGGCCTTGGCGCCAAAACCGAACAGCGCGAGCAGAAAAGCGATCGTCGGCCAGATGCCGAGCGTCGAGAAATCTCGCATGGCATCGAAAGTGTAGTCGCCGGCGCTGCCGGCCATGACGCCGAACGAGAGCAGAATGCCGACCGCGCCGATGTGCGCGATAAGCAGGTAGAGATAACCGGCACGCCGGATTTCCGCGTGACGGTGTTCCGACGTGACCAGGAAGAACGAACTCAAAGCCATCGTTTCCCAGGCGACCATGAAGGCATAGCCGTCGTCGGCGAGCATCACGAATGCCATGCTGAAGAGGAACAGGTGGTAGAGCAGGCAGTGCAGTCCGGGCGCCGTTCCCTCGCCCTTGCGCAGATAGCCGGCGGCGTAAATTGAAATCCCGGCGCCGGTTACGCCGAGCAAGAAAAGAAAGAACGCCGAGAGCGCGTCGAGCCGCAGGTGAAAGGGCAGGTCGGGAAGGCCGAGCGCCAGAATGCGCACCTGCGCGTCGCTGCCGATAGCGTTGAGCGCGAGCAGCGCGAGGACGAGCCCGAACGCAGCGCCGAGCGGAAATAGAACGCGGCTGATCAGCGTGAAGCGACGCGGGAAGGCGACGCCGACGACGCCAATCGCCAGCCAGCCGAGCGCGGTCATCGTGATCGAGTCGAGCAGGAGCCATTCGCGCACAGGATCAGTCGCTTTCGCGCCGCGGCGCGCGCGCGCTGCGGCCCAACTCGCGCAACAGCCGTCCGGCGGACCAGACCATCAGCACGAGGCCGCTGGCGATCGCCAGCAGCGCGTGCTCGAGACTTGCCGGGAAGTTGGCCAAGAAAGCCGGCTGCGCGTTCGCCAGCCATAATGCGCCGGCGGCGACCAGAAGCATTCCCGCCAGATCGCCCAGCGCGTAGAGGAGAATTCTCGGGAGCGATGTTGCGCGGCGGGGATCTTGGACGGGCTGCATGACCCGATTATTTTACGCGCATTCCCGGCTGCGCTCCCGGGCCGGGCGCCAGCAGGAAGATTCCGGGCGCTTGCGGGCCCGATGCGGCAAGGACCATCCCTTCGCTGACGCCGAATTTCATTTTGCGCGGCGCAAGATTGGCAACCATGACGGTGAGTTGTCCGATCAGGTCGGCCGGGTCATACGCCGACTTGATCCCGGCAAAAACCTGGCGCGGTTTCGCCTCGCCGATGTCGAGTGAGAGGCGGATCAGCTTGTCGGCGCCTTCGACCGCCCCGGCGTCGACAATCCGGGCAATGCGTAGATCGACCTTCATGAAGTCGTCGATGCCGATCGTCGCGGCTTCGCCGGCCGGCAGCGGCTCGGCCGGCGTCGAATTCGCCGGCGCTGTATTGCCCGGCGTTGTATTGACCGGCGTCTCGGCCGGCACAGCCGGCACGGCGGTAGTCGCGGCCAGCGCCGGCTCGAGCGAGGCGGTGTTGGCGGCGACCAGCGCGGCGATCTGTTTGCCTTCGACGCGCGTCATCAGGTGGCTGTAGTTGTTGATCGGATGGCCGGCGGCGAGCGGCGCGGCGCCGTCGGCCCAGCATAGCGGCGCGATGCCGAGGAAGGACTCGACCGCTTCGGCGACTTTCGGCAGCACCGGTTTGAGGTACAGCGTGAGATCGCGGAACATCGACAGCGCCGTCGAGCACACCGCGTGCAACTCGTCGCGGCGGCTGGCGTCCTTGGCCAGTTCCCACGGCTTCTTTTCGTTGACGTATTGATTGGCGGTATCGGCAAGACGCATGATCTCGCGCACGGCCTTGGCGTATTCACGCGCTTCAAACGCCCTGGCGATGTCGCCCGCGTGCCAGGCGGCCGAAAATTCAGCCGTCGCCGCGCTGTCGCAGGCGGCCAGCCGCCCGCCAAAGTTCTTCGCAATGAAGCCGGCGCAGCGGCTGGCGATGTTGACGTACTTGCCGACGAGGTCGGAATTGACGCGGGCGACGAAGTCGTCGAGATTAAGGTCGATGTCCTCCATCGTATTGCCGAGCTTGGCGGCGTAGTAGTAGCGCAGCCATTCGGGGTTGAGCTTTTCCTCGAGATAGCTTTCGGCGGTGATGAAGGTGCCGCGCGATTTGGACATTTTGGCGCCGTCTACGGTCAGAAAACCGTGGGCAAAAACGCCGGTCGGCGTCCGGTAGCCGGCGTGCTCGAGTTCGGCCGGCCAGAAGAGTGCGTGGAAATAGAGAATGTCCTTGCCGATGAAGTGATACAGCTCGGTCGTCGAATCGGGCTTCCAGTAGGCGTCAAAATCGATTCCCCGGCGCGCGCAGAGATTCTTGAACGACGCCATGTAGCCGATCGGCGCGTCGAGCCAGACGTAGAAATACTTGCCCGGCGCGTCCGGGATCTCGAAACCGAAATACGGCGCGTCGCGCGAGATGTCCCAGTCGGTGAGCTTGTGCGACTCGTCGTCGTTAAAGCCGAGCCACTCCTGCATCTTGTTCGCCGCCTCGGGCTGCAAGCGGCCCGCCTCGCGCGTCCACCGGCGCAGGAAGCTCTGGCAGCGCGGGTCGGAGAGCTTGAAGAAATAGTGGTCGGAGTTGCGCAGTTCCGGCCGGGCGCCGGAAATCGCCGAGTAGGGGTTCTTGAGTTCGTTTGGCGTATAGGCCGCACCGCAGACTTCGCAGTTGTCGCCGTACTGGTCCTTGGCGGCGCATTTGGGGCACTCGCCCTTGATGAAGCGATCGGGCAGGAACATTTCTTTGGCCGGGTCGTAGTACTGCTCGATCGTGCGCACTTCGATCAGACCGGCTTTTTGCAAGCGTGCGTAGATCTCGTTGGCGCAGTCCTGCGTCTCCAGTGAGTGCGTCGTGTGAAAGTTGTCGAAAGCGACGTGAAATCCGGCGAAATCGCGTGCGTGCTCGCCGTGTACGCGGGCGATCAGCGCTTCCGGCGTGATTCCGTCCTTTTGCGCGCGCAGCATGATCGGCGTCCCGTGCGTGTCGTCGGCACAGACGTACCAGCACTCGGCGACCTTGTCCGCGGCTTGCATTTTCTGGAAACGTACCCAGATGTCGGTCTGGATGTATTCGACAAGGTGGCCGAGGTGAATGGCGCCGTTGGCGTACGGCAAGGCGGAGGTAACGAGGATTTTGCGGGTCATGGTCGGCGATCGGAAATAATGATTGCGGGCCTCGGGTCGGGCCGCTTGCGGCAAATCGTGCATTCTAGCAAAGTGCGGCCTGAGCTTGCCGCATAACCGTAGTCGCTGGCCTTCACTGAACGGAGCCGCTGCCCCACGGCGGCCCATTTCAGATACGGCGGAAGCTAAAGGCGAGCGTTCACTTTTCGGTTAAACTGGACGGAATTACTCGGGTATCTCTACAAGGAGCTGGACAATGGCTGTTACGCGGGACGTCGTCGAGGCGGCGCTGAAAAATCTGATCGATCCCAATACGAAGAAAGACTACATTTCGACGCATTCGGCGAAGAACATCGTGATCGACGGCGACAAGGTGTCGCTGACCATCGAACTCGGCTATCCGGCGAAGAGCCAGATCGCCTCGATACGCGCCGAGGTCGGTGCAGCGCTCGGGGCGATTGCTGGCGTCGGCCGCGTCGATGCCGAAGTCAAGGTGAAGATCGTCGCCCACGCCGTCCAGCGCAGTCTCAAACCACTCGCCGGCGTCAAGAACATCATCGCCGTCGCCTCGGGCAAGGGCGGCGTCGGCAAGAGCACGACGGCGGTCAATCTGGCGCTGGCGCTCGCCCAGGAAGGCGCCACGGTCGGCCTGCTCGACGCCGACATCTACGGCCCGTCGATCCCCCAGATGCTCGGCCTCGCCGGCCGCCAGCCCGAATCGGAAGACGGCAAGTCGATGCAGCCGCTCATCGCCTACGGCGTACAAACGATGTCGATCGGCTTCATGATCGACGTCGATTCGCCGATGGTCTGGCGCGGCCCGATGGTCACCCAGGCGCTCGAACAGTTGCTCAACCAGACCAACTGGAGCGACGTCGATTACCTCATCGTCGATATGCCGCCGGGCACCGGCGACACGCAGCTGACGCTGGCACAGAAGGTGCCGGTGACCGGCGCGGTGATCGTTACGACGCCGCAGGACATCGCGCTGATCGACGCGCGCAAGGGACTGAAGATGTTCGACAAGGTCGGCATCCCGATTCTCGGTCTGGTCGAGAACATGAGCATCCATATCTGTTCGCAGTGCGGTCACGAGGAGCACATCTTCGGCGCCGGTGGCGGCGAGAAGATGTGCGCCGATTACGACGTCGAACTGCTCGGCGCCCTGCCGCTCGAACTGGCGATCCGCGAAATGGCCGACGCCGGCAAGCCGACGGTGGTCGGCGCACCCGACTCGCGCGCCGCCGAACTGTACCGGGCGATCGCCCGGCGGCTCGCCGTCAAGGTCGCCGAGCGTGCCAAGGACATGAGCGCCAAGTTCCCGAATATTGTTGTGCAGAATACGTAGGCGGCAAAGCACGCAGTTCATCGGCCACATCGGCATCGGTCACATCGCCGTGGTTCATTTTTGAGCCGCTTGTTTCCGCGCCTGTCGCGCGGGCACCAGCGTGTCCGCCTCCAGTCCTTCGACGTGAGCGTCCCACGCCGGCGCTCCGCTGCGGCGGGCAAAAAAGCCCCCCTGGCTGGCGATAAACCGTAGAATAGCCGCCTTTATTTAATGCTTTGCGAGCAGTAATGTCGATCAAGTGCGACAAATGGATCCGCCGCATGGCGGCGGAACACGGCATGATCGAGCCCTTCGCGCCCGATCAGGTGCGTGAGATCGACGGCCGGCGAATCGTTTCCTACGGCACCTCGAGCTACGGCTACGATATCCGCTGTTCGAACGAGTTCAAGCTGTTTACCAACATCAACTCGACCATCGTCGACCCGAAGAACTTCGACCCCAATTCCTTCGTCGAAGTGATCAACGATTTTTGCATCATTCCGCCGAACTCGTTCGCGCTCGCGCGCACCGTCGAATACTTCCGCATTCCGCGCAGCGTGCTCACCGTCTGCCTCGGCAAGAGTACCTACGCACGCTGCGGCATCATCGTCAATGTCACGCCTTTCGAGCCCGAATGGGAAG
>JBBRXI010000124.1:0-6996 GCA_038248575.1 Burkholderiales bacterium
CGGCGAGGACGCCGGGCAGCAGCGCACCGAAGACGACGGTCGCCGCGCCATAGAAGCAAAACGCTCGCCAGTTGCGCGCGCACGCGACGAAACTGAAAAACAGCGCCTTTCCGGCCGAAATGTCGTGCCAGGCGACGAGCAGCGGAGCGAACCAGAAGGCCATCATCAACGGCGTGAAAAAGGCCAGCGACAATTGCGCGCCGAGCCTGACGCTGTCGCTGGCGAGCGCCTGTTCGTCGTGCGCCGTGCCGAGGAAAACAAGTTCGAACAGGACACCGTCGTCGATCAGAGCAACCAGAGCGAGAACACCGCCGGTGAACGCGACATAGATCGCGCCAAGGACGAGCAAGGGCCGCAGGCTACGCTTGAAACCCGAGAAGAGCAGCGCCGGATGGAAAATGCCACCCTGCTCGAGCAGCCGGCAGGTGTTCATCAGGCTGACCGAAAAAGCCGGGATCAGCGCCATGGCGACGGCTCGGCCGACGAGCGGTACCGCGCTAACCACGCCCATGATCGCCCAATAGCCGATCACGGCGAACGAAAGCAGCAGCAGCTTCTTGCGAAAAATGACGAAACCGTCGGTGAGCCAGTGCCAGCCGCGGCGCGCTGGGAGCGTCAGCGCTTGCATGGCGACGCGAACAAAAGATTAATTGGCGACAAAGATATCCCGATACGAAGCGTAAAGCGAGCCGGCAATCACCGGCAGAAGGACGAGAAAGCCGAGCATGACGGGAAGCGCGGCAAAGAACATCAGAACAAGGACGAGCAGCCCATAGACGAGAAAGGGCAGCGTGTTTTTCAGGCAGGCGGTGAAGCTCGCCTTGAGCGCATCGCGCGGCGTCATGTGGTTGAAGACGACGAGCGCCGGCGCGAACCAGATGGTCATGACGAGCGGCACCGAGAGCGCCAGCGCGAGCAGCAGCGCGAAAAAGATTCCGCCGAAGGCGAGGCCAACGCCGAGCGAACTGCCCATCGCCAAGCCACTCAGGCTGGCGCCGCCGACGACGAAGACGATGGCGACGATGAGCAGCATCGCGGCCATGTACAGGATGCCGAGCATGAGCAGCGCGCTCGACTTCTCGCGCAAGCCGGCGAACAGGTCGGCGATCGCCGGGCTCTCGCCGCGGCTGACCTTCTCGCAGGCGAGCAGCATTCCGGCGACGAGCAGCGGCGTGAGCAGGTGGGCGGCGAGTACGCCGACGCCGGCGACGATCGACAGACCGAGAACGATGACGAGCAGGACGACGGTGAGCGCGATCCAGGCACCGGGAAAGGCGACGAACTGCGCCCAGCCCTGCTTGAGCCATTCGAAGGCGTTGCCCGCGGCGACGGCGCGACTGTTGCCGTCGAAAGGCGGCGCCTGAAGCGGGAAGGTATTTATGCGATGGCTCACGGGAAGAGGCTAGGCGGTCGGAAACAGGCGGCGGCAAGACGAGCTGGCGTCGCGCCAGTCGTGCGTTGGGCGGCGCTCAGAAGGTACCGATCACCCACATCGGGACGCTCAGCGCCGGGGTGCCCGGCGCGTCGGCGGAAACGAACGAGCCGTCACCGCGCGGATCGATCAGCGTGTACGGAACGCCGCTGTCGGGCGTGACCCTGATTTTGTACAGGCGGCCGTTCACGCGGAATTCCTCGACCGTTGCGCCTTCTCGTTTGACGATCGTCACCTGCGGCTCGAGCGAATCGTCGAGCGGCGTCAGCGTCGGCGGCCGGGCGTCCGGCGCCGACGCTGGCACCCGCGTCTGGGCCGTAGCGGGAAGGACGAGCAAGGCCGCGGCGATGACGGTGACCAGCTGGGCGAGGACGATTTCGGGGCGGCGCATGACAGGATTTCCGGGGAGCGGGCAAGCCTTGATTATATTACAAATTCAGCAGCATCTCGTGTTCGGCCGGGAGCGGGCTGAAACCCCGGTTCTCGTAGTGCCGGAAAATCGCCTCGACGATCTCCTCGGGCTTGTCGATGACCTGGATCAGGTCGACATCTTCGGCAGAAATCATGCCTTCGCTGACCAGCGTGCCGCGCAACCAGGCGATCAGATCGCGCCAGAACGGCTCGTGCACGAGGATGATGGGAATCCGCTTGCTCTTTCCGGTCTGCACCAGCGTCAGCGCTTCAAGCAGCTCGTCGAGCGTGCCGTAGCCGCCCGGCATCACGACGTAAGCGCTGGCAAAGCGCACGAACATGTACTTGCGGGCGAAAAAGTGGCGAAAACTTTGCGAAATATCCTGGAATTCGTTGGCCGCCTGCTCATGCGGGAGCTGGATATTGAGGCCGACGCTCGGCGACTTGCCGAAGAAAGCGCCTCGGTTGGCCGCTTCCATGATTCCCGGGCCGCCCCCCGAGATCACCGAAAAACCGGCGTCCGAAAGCTGACGTGCGATCGTCTCGGTCAGTTCGTAATACGGCGAACCGGGCGGCGTGCGCGCGCTGCCGAAAATCGAGACGGCCGGGGCGATCGCCGACAGACGCTGCGTCGCCTCGACGAACTCTGACATAATGCCGAAAACTCGCCAGGCATCCTGCGCCGTCGACACTTTTGCGTTGGCGGCGGCGTCGGCCGGCAAGGGGATTTTTTGTTTTTCGCTCATTTCACTCCGCAACCCACGATTCTCACACTATGCCTACCTTGCTGCTCGTAGACGGTTCGTCGTACCTCTACCGCGCTTTTCACGCCATGCCCAACCTGCGCAACAGCCAGGGCGAGCCGACCGGGGCCATCTACGGCATGTTCAACATGCTACGCCGGCTCGATAGTGACTACAAGGCGCACGACGTGGCGTAAAAGGCCTGCGTTTTCGACGCCAAGGGCAAGACTTTCCGTGACGATTGGTACGTTGATTACAAAGCCAACCGCCCGCCGATGCCCGAAGATCTGGTCCGCCAGGTCGCAGCCATCCACGCCGGCGTCGCCGCCGCCGGCTGGCCGATCCTGACCATCGACGGCGTCGAAGCCGACGACGTCATCGGCACGCTGGCCCGTCAGGCTGCCGCACAGGGCATCAAGGTGGTGATCTCGACCGGCGACAAGGACCTCGCCCAGCTCGTTGATCCGCTCATCACGCTGGTCAATACGATGAGCAACGAGGTGCTCGACGAAGCCGGCGTACGCGCCAAGTTCGGCGTGCCGCCCGAGCGCATCGTCGACTACCTGGCGCTGGTTGGCGACGCGGTCGACAACGTTCCCGGCGTCACCAGCTGCGGGCCGAAGACGGCGGTGAAATGGCTGACCCAGCACGCGACGCTCGACGGCGTCGTCGCCGCAGCGTCTTCGATCGGCGGCGTCGTCGGCGAGAACCTGCGCCGGGCGCTCGATTTCCTGCCGCTCGCCCGTCAGCTCGTCACCGTGCGTTGCGACATCGAACTGCCGCTCAGCCTCGCCGAGCTGGCGCCGCGCGAGCCCGACCGCGAGCGCCTGCGCGAGTTGTTTACGCGCTACGAGATGAAGTCCTGGCTGAGGGAGGTCGCCGAGCCGGGCGCCTCCGCCGACGCGCCGAGCGCCGCGCCGCTGCCTCCCGCCGACCTCCTCTCCGACGGCGCGCACCGCGCCAATTACGAATGCATCGTCGACTGGACGCACTTTGCCGTATGGCTGGCGAAAATTGAAGCCGCGCCGCTCACCGCCCTCGATACCGAAACGACGAGCCTTGACCCCTTCGCCGCGCGCATCGTCGGCATTTCGTTCGCCGTGGCCAGCGGCGAAGCGGCCTACCTGCCGCTCGCTCACGACTACGCCGGCGCCCCGGCGCAACTGCCGCTCGCCGAGGCGCTGGCGCGCCTCAAACCCTGGCTTGAGAGCGCGCAGCACGCCAAGATCGGACAGAACCTCAAGTACGACGCGCACGTTTTCGCCAACCACGGCATCGCGCTCAAGGGCGTCGCGCACGACACGCTGCTCGAGTCCTACGTCCTCGAGTCGGGCAAGGAAGGCGTGCGCGGCCACGACCTGGGGTCGCTCGCCCGGCGCCATCTCGGGCTGCCCTCGATCTCCTTCGAGACGATGTGCGGCAAGGGCGCGAACCTCATCGGTTTCAACCAGGTCGCGGTCGGCCAGGCCGCCGAATACAGCGCCGAGGACGCCGACCTCTGCCTGCGCCTGCACCAGCGTCTGCTGCCGCAGATCGCCGCCGACGCCGGTCTGGCCCACATCTACGGGGCGATCGAAATCCCGGTGCGCGAGATCCTCTATCGCATGGAGCGCACCGGCGTGCTCATCGACCCGGCGCTGCTCGCCCAGCAGAGCGACGAACTCGGCAAACGGCTGCTCGAACTCGAAGCGCAGGCGCACGCCGCCGCCGGCCAGCCGTTCAACGTCAACTCGCCGAAACAGCTCGCTGAAATCCTCTTCCAGAAGCTTGGCTTGCCGGTCAAGAAAAAGACCGCGTCGGGGACGCCGTCGACCGACGAGGAAGTGCTCTCCGAACTGGCACTCGACTACCCGCTGCCCAAGCTGCTGCTCGAATCGCGCAGCCTCGCCAAGCTCAAGGGCACCTACACCGACAAGCTGCCGAAAATGATCAATCGCGACACCGGCCGCGTACACACCTGCTACGCGCAGGCGGTCGCCGTGACCGGCCGGCTTTCCTCGAGCGATCCAAATCTGCAGAACATCCCGATCCGCACCAGCGAAGGCCGACGCGTCCGCGCCGCATTCATTGCGCCGCCCGGCGGCCACATCGTCTCGGCCGACTACTCGCAGATCGAACTGCGCATCATGGCCCACCTCTCGCAGGACGAGCGCCTGCTCGATGCCTTCGCCAAGGGCGAGGACGTGCACCGTGCGACAGCCGCCGAAATCTTCGGCGTGACGCCGATCGAAGTGAGCGCCGACCAGCGCCGCGTCGCCAAGGTCATCAACTTCGGGCTGATGTACGGCATGAGCGCCTTCGGTCTCGCGCGCCAGCTCGACCTCGAGCGCGGTGCCGCTGCAGCCTACATCGAGCGCTACTTCGCTCGCTATCCGGGCGTTGCCCGCTATATGGAAAGCACGCGCACGCAAGCCAAAACCAACGGCTACGTGCAGACCGTTTTCGGCCGCCGGCTGTGGCTGCCCGAAATTCGTGCCGCGCAGCCGGCGCGTCGCCAGGGCGCCGAGCGCGCGGCGATCAACGCGCCGATGCAGGGGACCGCCGCCGACCTCATCAAACTGGCGATGATCGCCGTGCAGGACTGGATCGATCGCGAACACCTGCAAACCCGGCTGGTCATGCAGGTGCACGACGAACTGATCCTCGAAGTACCCGACGCCGAGTTGCCGCGCGTACGCGTCGAACTTGCGCAGCATATGACGCAGGTCGCCCGCCTGCGCGTTCCGCTGGTCGCCGAAGTCGGCGTCGGCGCCAACTGGGACGCTGCCCATTGAGCCATGGAGAAAAAAGTCATGTCAGCGCGCAGCGGGCGAACGATGGCCCCGCCATGCTGAGTCCACACGAACGTCTGCCGCCGCGCGGCCTCGTGCTGCTCGCCTTTCTCTCGCTGTTCTGGGGCCTCAACTGGCCTATCATGAAGACCGTCCTGAGCGAAATTCCGCCGCTCTATTTTCGCAGCGCCTGCCTGCTGTTCGGCGGTTTCGGCCTGCTCCTCATCGCCCGTCTGAGCGGGCTCAACCTCGGCGTGCCGCGCCGGCAGTGGCGCCGCCTGGTGGCGCTATCGGTCTTCAACGTCCTCGGCTGGAACGTTTTTGCCGTTTATGGCGTGCTGCTGCTGCCGTCGGGACGCGCCGCGCTGCTCGGCTACACAATGCCCTTGTGGGGAACGATCCTCTCGGTGTGGATCCTCGGCGAGCGCATCACGCCGGCGCGCCTTCTCGCCCTGCTGCTCGGTATCGCCGGCATCGTCGCGTTGATGGGCGCCAGCGTCGAAGGCATGCTGCGCGCGCCGCTCGGTGTTGCGTGCATGCTGCTCGCCGCCTGGAGCTGGGCGCTCGGTATCGTCCTCATGAAGCGTCTGCCGGTGACCATCCCGACGACGGTGCTGACCGGCTGGATGCTGCTCATCTCCGGCATCCCGATCTCGCTCGCCGCGCTGCTGCTCGAGACCTCGCAGCTCACCGTGCCGAGCTTCTGGCCGCTCTTCGGGCTGGTCTACAACGTCGTCATCGCCTTCATGTTCTGCTACTGGGCGTGGAACCGCATCGTGCTGATGGTCCCGGTCGCCGTCTCCTCGCTGTCGGCGCTGACCACACCGCTGATCGGCGTTCTCGGCGGCATCGTCTTTCTCGGCGAACCCTTCGGCTGGAACGAGATCGTCGCCGCGCTGCTGATCCTCGCCGCAGTCGCCACGGTCTCCATCAAGCGCTCGGGCTGAGGCCAAGAAAACCATTAACCAGACGGGCAATGAACCATGAACGAAACCGGCTACTGGCTGTTGCGCTGCGAAAACCAGCTGCTGACGATGAGCGACAAGCGCGCCGAAGCGATTTTTCCGTGCGGCTGCGCCGCCGATTTCGGTAGTCCGCAGGGCGCGCTGCGCGTCGGCGAGTGGCAGGGCCTGCCGTGCTGGGCCGCCGAAGTCGCGGCGCCGCCCGAGAATTTCGCCGGCGAACTGATGCCGCTGCGCCCGCTCTTCGCGCTCGCCGGCCCGCCGGCCTTCGCGCTCGCCGCGCGCGCCAGTTTTCTCATGGACTGGCAGAAGAACCACCGCCATTGCGGCCGCTGCGCCAGCCCGACAGCGGCCAAGGCCGGCGAATTCGCGATGCAATGCCCGGCCTGCGGCCTTTTGGCTTACCCGCGCATATCGCCGGTCGTCATGGTCCTCATTGAGCGCGGCAACGAGTTGCTGCTCGCCCGCAGCCCGCATTTCAAGCCCGGCGTATTCAGTGCGCTGGCCGGTTTCGTCGAGGCCGGCGAAACGCTGGAGCAGTGCGCGGTACGCGAAGTGCGCGAGGAAGTCGGCGTCGAAATCACCAATCTGCGCTACTTCCAGAGCCAGCCCTGGCCCTTCCCCGATTCGCTGATGATCGCCTTCTTCGCCGATTACGCCGGCGGAACGATCGTTCC
>JBBRXI010000125.1:0-6948 GCA_038248575.1 Burkholderiales bacterium
ATTTGGCCTGATCGTCGGCGACGAAAAGATCAAGGCGCTGATCGCCCGAATCCGCGCCAGCAGCGATCGCGAGGACGCGTATCTGGACGTTTATCAACTCGGCTTCAGCAATAATCCGGCTGCCATTCCCGAACTCGTAAAGCTTTGTTCGCATCCGGGCGAGTACGTCCGGCTGGCCGCGATCTCCTCTCTCGGAATACTGAAGGCGACCGATCAGTTCGCGTTCCTAGGGCGCATTTACGAAGGCAAGGACAGTATCTGGCAGGATCGAGCGATGGCACTCAAGGCGATCGGCGACCTTGATACGCCGCAAGCGCGCGCCTACTTGAAAAATCAGCGCCTACAGCTGCAGGGACGTAGCGGCCTTGATGCCCGCTGGACTAAGGACCTGATCTCACTTTATCTCGATGGCGATTGACCCGCGCCGCAGAATGCGTCGCTGTCCGCTCCTGCCCGAACAAGCCCCTCGTCAATGGCGGTCGTGTGTTCGCCGCGATGGTGGAAGGAGTTCTAGCTAGTGGTTCTTTCTCCGCGGCCGACCGAGCAGCCAGAGAGACACAGCCAACAACGCGAAGAAACACACCGCCGACCAGTTGGCGAGCGAGAGTCCGAGGAAGACCCATTCCTTTTGCGTGCAAAATCCGGTGACCATGAACATCGCCGGCCACTGCACGCCGAGCCAGTTGATCAGTTGTTCGGCCAGCGTCGGGTCGCCGAAGCCGCATTCGGTCGCCTGCTGCGGCGCGTATTGCATCCAGCTCTGCTGCAACGCGCTGCTCAGGCCGCCGCCGGCGGCCGCCGCGACGAGGACCGACCACAGCCTGCTCCAGCGCGGCCAGAGCACGCCGCATAGCGCGAAAAACGCCAGCACCATATAGAGCAGGCGCTGCAAATTGCACAGGTAGCAGGGCTGCAGCCTGACCAACTCGCCAAGGACGAGGCCCGCGCTCAGCAGGCCGAGAGAAGCCGCCAGCAGCCCGGAAAAAACACTGCGCGTTGTCAGGTGCATGCGATCCGATCAGTTGAGGGAGTAGCTGCGCAAGCGCAGCGAGAGTTCCTTCAATTGTCTCACACCCGAACTCTCGGCGCGCTGGCACCAGTCCTGCAGCTCCTTGATCAATTGCTCGCGCGAGGCGTTGGTCCTTGCCCACAGCGCGACGAGTTCCTCGCGCATGGCGTAGGCGGTGCGCAGCGCGCTGCTCTGCGCGAGCAGTTGTTCAAGCCGCCCGCGCAGGGGCTCGGGTACGGCGCTCGCGTCGATCGAAAGACAGCGCTTCATCCCCTTGAATTCGTGGCGCCTGCGGCGCGCGCCGAGTTCCTGCCGGTAGAGCTGACGGAGCGACTTGGCGTAACCGGCGAGGACGTCATAACGGTTGGCGATGACCGCCTGCAGCGTCTCGTGATCGACAGCCGGACGCAGCATTCCGATGCGCGGCACCGGCGCGACCTTCTTGACCTGCGCCAGGCCGAGTGCCGCCAGAATGCGTATGTAGGCCCAGCCGAGGTCGAATTCGTACCACTTATTCGAGAGTTTGGCGGAGGTCGCGTAGGTGTGGTGATTGTTATGCAGTTCTTCGCCGCCGATGAAAATCCCGAGCGGGAAGATATTGGTGCTGGCGTCGGGCGAATTGAAATTGCGGTAGCCCCAGAAGTGGCCGAGGCCATTGACTACGCCGGCCGCCCAGAACGGAATCCAGGCCACCTGGGCGAGCCAGATCGCGGCGCCGGGCAGCACGCCAAAAACCGCAAGGTCGATCGCCAGCATGATGAAAACGCCGGCTTTCTGCCAGGGCAGGTAGAGCCGTTTTTCGATCCAGTCGTCGGGTGTGCCGTGCCCGTAGCGCGCCAGCGTCTCTGCGTTGTGAGCCTCCTTGACGTAGAGCAGGACGCCGGCCCATAGCACGCGGTTGATGCCATATACGCGCGGGCTGTGCGGATCGTCGACGGTCTCGCACTTGGCGTGGTGCTTGCGATGGATCGACGCCCACTCGCGCGTCCCCATGCCGGTCGTCAGCCACAGCCAGAGACGAAAAAAGTGCGCCGGCAGCGGATGCAGGTCGAGCGCACGATGCGCCTGATGCCGGTGCAGATAGATGGTAACCGCGGCAATGGTCACATGGGTCAGCCCGAGTGTTGCCACGACGTAACCCCACCAGGGCCAGTCAACGATACCCGCGTACATAAGTCCCCCGAAAATCAATTCATCACCTGTTGCTCGAAGTTGGACACGCGAGCGTCGCGTTCGGTCGCCGCTCGGGGGAGTATTTTTTGCCCTGCCATTTATCCGAGGCGTGCAACCCGTTATCATGGGGACATGAAAACACGCATCCTCCTCGTCGAAGACGACGATCGACTCGCTGAGCTGACCGCCGAATATCTGCGCAAAAATGACTTTGAAGTCGCCATCGAGGCGCGCGGCGACACCGCCGAAGCGCGTATCCTCAATGACGATCCGGACCTCGTCATCCTCGACGTCATGCTGCCGGGCAAGGACGGCTTCGAGGTCTGCCGCGCCGTGCGCGCGGCGTACAAGGGCGTTATCCTGATGTTTACGGCGCGCGACGAGGACCTCGACCAGATCCTCGGACTCGAACTTGGCGCCGACGACTATATCGCCAAACCAGTGCAGCCGCGCCTCTTGCTCGCCCGGATCAAGGCGCTGTTGCGCCGCGCGCCGGTCGCCGGCAACTCGGCGAGCGACGATCCGGGAATGAACGACAGCGCGCAACTGGCTTTCGGCAGTTTTCGCATCAGCCAGGCGACGCGTAGTGCCCACCTGGGCAGCGAAACGATCGACCTGACGACCGCCGAGTTCGACCTCCTCTGGCTACTCGCCCGCCACGCCGGCAGCATCCTGTCACGCGACGACCTGCTCCAGCAGTTGCGCGGCATCGGTTTCGACGGGCTCGACCGGTCGATCGACGCGCGCATCTCGCGCTTGCGACGCAAACTCGGCGACGACCCGGAAAATCCGACCCGCATCAAGACCGTACGCGGCAAAGGTTATCTTTTCAGCAAGCATGACTGGCAATAGTCGCAACAGCCGGCTGCTCAACATCCTCGGGCGCTACAATCCGGCGCCCTGGCGCGGCCGTTACAGCCTCTCGCGCCTGTTCCTGAGCTTCTATCTGCTGGTGATGGGGTCCTTCGTCGCCATCGCCTTTTTTGCCGACATCGTCATCTCGACCGCAGTCAGGGGAATCACCGACGACTATACGAGCCGCTTCATGCACGGAACGATCGTCCTCATCGAGGACGAACTCTTTCGCCGGCCGCGCTCGGAATGGCCAAGGACGATCAAGGCGCTCGACCAGAAGTTCTCCTATCGGCTCGGCATCGTCGAGCGCTGGACGCTCAAACTGACGCCCCGGCAAGCCGAAAAACTCGACTCGGGCGAACTGGCGATCGACACCGACGGCGACGTGATTTATCACCGGCTCAAGGAGACACCGCAAATCCTCGTCGTCGGGCCGCTGTCGCCCGACGCCAACCCGGATCGCCCGCGCGCGCTGCCGCTCGAACTGCGTATCCGTCTGCTGACCTGGAGCCTGATCGGGCTGTGCCTGGCAATCGCCGTCTGGTTCTGGGTACGCCCGGTATGGCGCGACCTCGAAGCGCTGCGCCAGACGGCGCGCTCGCTCGGCGACGGCCACTTCGAAGCGCGTGCGCCAACTGCACGCAGCGGCGCCCTCGAACTCCTCACCGAAACACTCAACGGTATGGCCGAACGGATCCAGCGCCTGATCGCCACGCAGAAGGAGCTCTCGAGCGCCATTTCACACGAATTGCGCACGCCGATCGCGCGCCTGCGCTTCGCGCTCGAAATGCTCGCCGCGACCGACGAGCGCGCCGAAAAAGAGCGGTTGTGGCAACTCATGGAAGCCGATCTCGACGAACTGGAAACGCTGATCGATTCGAGCCTGACCTACGCGCGCTTCGAACGCGAGCAGCCCGAACTGCACCTGACGCCGGTCGAACTTGCGCCTTGGCTCGAGGAAGAAGTTGAATCGATGCGCATTCTCGGCCGCTCGCTCGAGCTCTGCGTCGATAGCAGCGCGCTTCCGGCCGGGCAACGCGTCGAGCTCGACCTCAAGAGCATGCCTTACGCGCTGACCAATCTCTTGCGCAACGCGATCAAATACGCGCGAAAGAAAATACAGGTTAGCGCCGAGGTCTTAGGCGATCGCGTGCTGGTCCATGTCGACGACGACGGCATGGGCATTGCGCCGGACGAACGCCAGCGCGTGTTTATCGCCTTCACCCGGCTTGACGGCTCGCGCGACCGGGCGACCGGCGGCTACGGCTTGGGCCTTGCCATCGTGCGCCTCGTTCTCGAACAGCACGGCGGTACGGCGAGCGCTGACCAGTCGCCGCTCGGTGGCGCGCGTTTTACGCTCGCCTGGCCGACGTTACAAAACGTTACCCAACGCTGACGAAGCGACTTAACACGACCCTGTTTGGCCCGACTACTATTGCGCTTCCCGCGGTTAGCCCAATGGAACGCTCGATATGTCGACCTTCAATCCGCATCGTCAATTGCCGCCCGAGTATTGCTCCTGCTTTTTACGGTCCGTATGGGCGTGAGCGCCATGGGCCCGCCGCGCGCTTCACCGCGCACCCGCTTTCCCGTCGCGGAAGGCCTCGGAATCTTCGTCGGGATCGTCGCCTGGGATCTTCTGGCTGACGGCCAGACCGACCTCGTTAAAGCCATCCTCATTGCCGCACCAGCCTCGCTGGCGTGGTTCGCTCTGCGTTACTGGCGCACCAAGTATCGCAACAAGCAAAACTGAAACCGTGTCAGGCGTGGGCAGCAGCGCCGCGTTACACACAGTCACGCAAAGACAGAACAAGGCCAACAGACACCTGCCTCACCCACCCCTACACTTCATGTGTTGCTTCAGCGTCCCCCGCTGGCAATGTTTGACCCTCCCTGACCCATCCGCTAACGATGGGACTTTAAATCCCGTGCCGCGAGGTTCGGGATTTTTTTTGGCCTTCGTCGGCGGGACAGCGCCTTCGCGTCAGACCGATGCGGCGCTGCTTTCCCCGGATTGTTCGCTCGCATCCCTGGATGCAAGGCGCTCGGCTTCAGCGCCGATGATACGCAGGTCACGCCGCGGGTACGGTATTTCAACAGCGGCGGCCTGAAAACTCTTCCAGATGGCCAGACTGATATCCGAACAGACGTTGCCGGTGCCCATTTCCGGGTCGGCGATCCAGAAGCCCAACTCGAGGTTGATCCCGCTATCAGCAAACGCCCTGAGCAGAACGCCGGGCGCCGGATCGGCGAGCACGCGCGCATGCGCCCGCGCCGCACCTTCCATCAGGCCCATGGCCAACTCGAGGTCGGTGCCGTAAGCCACCTGCAGCGGTACGACGAGGCGCACCCGGCTGTCGGTATACGACTGGTTCTGGACGATGTTGGCGACCAGGTATTCGTTGGGAACGATGAGTTCGGTGCCGGACAAGGTGCGCACGACGGTATAGCGCGTCGTGATCTGGGAGACGATTCCCGAAGTCGCGCCGTCGACCGAGATCAGGTTGCCGATGCGGATCGAGCGGTCGAGCAGGATGATGAAGCCGCTGACGTAGTTGCTGGCGATCTTCTGCAGGCCGAAGCCGAGACCGACGGCGAGCGCACCACCGAAGACCGAGAGCGCGGTGACGTCGATGCCGACCAGCGACAGGCTGAGCAACAGCGCGACAATCGCTAGCAGCGCCTTGGTGACGCGGGCGAGGACGACGCGCAGGTTCGAATCCATCTGCTCGGCGGCAGAGAGCCTGGCCTCGATCAGGCCGGCGCCCCAGAGCGCGACGAGCACGGTGACCAAAACGGTCAGCGCACCGTGCACAACGATCCACAAATCGAGTTTTTGCTTACCGACGCTGAAATTCACCTGCTCGAGCAGACCGATCAGCGGGCCGGCGAGTCCGACGATGTAGATTGCCAAGCCCAGCCAGACGGTGACGGCGACAAAGCGCTCCGAGGTCGCCAGCCAGCCGCTCGGCGAAAACGCCCGGCGCAGCAGGTAGATGGTCGCGCGCACCAGCGCCATCGCGACGAGCAGCGGAATCGCCAGGTCGAGCAGGCTGACGTTGCCGCTGAGCTTCAAAAAGCTTCGGAAAATGACAACGCCGAGCAAGGCAATCAGCGGGAAGGCGAGGCGCTTCACGCTCGCGTAGCCGAAGTCGCGCAGCCCGCTGCGCCCGATCGGCGCTGCATTGACCCGCTGCTGGCGCAGTCGCCGGGCCAGCCACCAAGCGATCGCCAGGCTGACGCAGAGCGCGGCGGCCTGCCAGAGGAAATCCGGTTTCTGGATATCGCGCCACAGCTCGTGGATCAACGCAAAAAAATGCGTTTCGTTCATTGCCGTTCCATCACCGCGGCAAAAAATCCGTCGCTGCCGTGCACCTGTGGCAGCAGGCGCAGGCGCAGCGCGTCGCCGGGAAAATCGATTTGCTGTTGGCGCAGAACGTCGCTCGCCGAGAGCGAAACAAATTCGGGATGTGCCGTCTGGAATGCCGAGACGATCGCTTCGTTTTCGGCGTCGAGCAGGCTGCACGTCGCATACACCAGGCGGCCGCCCTGCTTGACGAGACCAGAGGCCGCCTTAAGAATCGCCGCTTGCTTGAGCGTGAGTTCGGCGACGCTCTCCGGGCTCTGCCGCCATTTGAGGTCGGGGTTGCGGCGCAGCGTGCCGAGTCCCGAGCACGGTGCATCCACGAGGACGCGGTCGAGTTTGCCGGCCAGCCGCTTGATCTTGATGTCGTTCTCCGACTCGATGCGCGCCGGATGAACGTTCGAGAGGCCCGAACGCGCGAGCCGCGGTTTGAGCTTGGCGAGCCGCTTTTCCGCGACGTCGAAGGCGTACAAGCGGCCCTGCGAGCGCATCAGCGCGCCGAGCAGCAACGTCTTGCCGCCAGCGCCGGCGCAAAAGTCGGCGACCA
>JBBRXI010000126.1:0-6926 GCA_038248575.1 Burkholderiales bacterium
CGATCACCTTCGATCTTGCGCTCGATCCAGAGGAACAATTCCGTCCAGACCGTTTGCGGACAGGCGTAACCGCACCAAATGCGCCCGGCCAGGGCCGTGAAGAAGAACAGCGACAGTGCCGCGGCGATCAGCAGTACCGCGAAGAAGAACAGATCCTGCGGCCAGAACACCAGGCCGAAAATATAGAACTTGCGTTCGACAAGATGAAAGAGCACGGCCTGGCGGCCGCCCCAATCGATCCAGCACAGGCCGTAGAACAAGGCCTGGGTGAGCAGAACCATGGCCCAGCGCCAGTTGTTGAAAATGCCTTTAACGCTGCGCGCGTAAACCGTCTTGTGCTTCTCGTACAGACTGTCGGTGTTGATGACGATCGGCTTGTGGCCAGGTGCGTTCATTTCAGGCGATCAGGATTGCGTTGCGGCCGGCCGAAGTCAGACTCACCGCAGAGGCGCAGAGGGCGCAGAGGTAACGCGGAGAAGAGCGAAGGCAAAATCGAGGTTTTCTGCTTTGCTCTGCGCGTCCTCTGCGCCTCTGCGCGTCTGCGCTGGGGGTAATCGTTTGCTTCCACGCTTACTGCTTGACGCCGCCGAGGCTGATCACGTAGGCGGCAAGCAGGTGCGTTTTCGCTTCGCCGAGGAACTCTTTCCAAGCCGGCATCTGGTTGGCGCGCCCCTTAATGATCGTCTCGACGATGCGCGCTTCCGAACTGCCGTAGAGCCAGACCTTGTCGGTCAGGTTCGGCGCGCCGAGCACGCTCATGCCCCTGCCGTCCTGGCCGTGACAGGCGACGCAGACGCTGGCATAACGCGTCTTGCCATTGGCCGCCAGATCGGGCTTGTGCGACAGACCGGAAAGCGAGCGCACGTAGCTGGCGATCTCGCGCGCGCCGCTCTCGCCGCCGACGGCGTCCGGATTGCCGCCCCAGGCCGGCATCATGCCCATGCGCCCGGCATTGATCGACTCGAGGATCTGCGCCGGTTCGCCACCCCATTGCCAGTCCTTGTCGGTCAGATTGGGAAGGCCCTTGTCGCGCGAGCCCTGCCCCGTCGCGCCATGGCACTGTATGCAGTACGTCTGGTAGAGACGGCCACCGATCTCGAGCGCCTCGCGGTCGGCGGCGACCGCCATGAGATCCATGCCGAGATACTTGTCGAAGATCGGTTTCACTGCAGCCTCGACGCGTTCGACCTCTTTTTTGTGTTCACCGGCGGTGCTCCAGCCAAAGAGCCCGGGATAGCGGCCGAGCGCCGGATAGAGAACGACGTAGACGAGCGAGAAGACGACGGTGGCGTAGAACAGCCACATCCACCAGCGCGGCATCGGGTTATTGTATTCCTCGAGTGTCTCGTCCCAGACGTGACCCGTGGTAGCGGTCGTCGCTGCGCGTTCCGGATGATGGACGCTTTGCGACCAGAGGAAAACGCCGCAAGCGATGATGCTCGCCAGGACGATCACGATGACGTACCAATTCCAGAACTCGCTGACAAAATCGCTCATTGTTTTTTCCCTTGATCGTTGCGCGCGGGAAGACCGAGTTCGGCCCGGTCGACGTCTTCCTCGGCAAACGGCAGATTGGCCGCCTCGTCAAAGCGTTTCTTGCGCCGTCCGCCAAAAACCCAGGCGACGATACCGATAAAAGTCAGCAAGGAGACGACGGTCACGATACTGCGCCAATCGTTGATGTCCATGACTAGCGGGCGCCCTTCAGTTCGAGACCCAAGCCCTGCAGGTAGGCGATGAGCACATCGAGTTCGCTTTTCCCGGCGAGTTGCTCGGCGGCACCGGCGATTTCCTCGTCGCTGTAGGGAACGCCGACCTTGCGCAGGCCGCGCATTTTCGCGCCAACGCCGGCGGCGTCGGCGGGATTGTCGGCGAGCCAGGCGAAGGCCGGCATGTTCGACTCGGGAACGAGGTCGCGCGGGTTGATGAGGTGCGCGCGCTGCCACTCGTCCGAGTAGCGGCCGCCGACGCGGTGCAGGTCCGGGCCGGTGCGTTTCGAACCCCACTGGAAGGGACGGTCATAGACGAACTCGCCGGCGACCGAGTAATGGCCGTAGCGCTCGGTCTCGGCGCGGAACGGTCGGATCATCTGCGAGTGACAGAGAAAGCAGCCTTCGCGGATATAGATGTCGCGGCCCGAGAGGCGGACCGGATCATAGGGTTTGAGGCCCTCGACCGGCGTCGTCGTCGATTTCTGAAAGAACAGCGGGACGATCTCGAGCAGGCCGCCGACACTGATCACGAGAACGGTCAGAACGACGAGCAAACCGACGTTGCGTTCGATCGCATCATGGGTAAGTTTCATATTATCGATTCTTAGGCTTAAGCGTGATGACCGGCCGGGAGCAGCACCGGTGCGTCTTCGCTGCTGCCAGCGGCCATCGTCTTGAACATGTTGTAGGCCATGATCAGCATGCCGGCCAGGAAAAGCACGCCGCCGAGGAAGCGGATTCCCCAGAACGGGTAGGAAACCTTGACCGACTCGACGAAGCTGTAGGCCAGCGTGCCGTCGGCGTTGACCGTGCGCCACATCAGTCCCTGCATGACGCCGGCGATCCACATCGAGGCGATGTAGAGGACGACGCCGATCGTCGCTACCCAGAAATGCACGGTGATGAGCTTTACGCTATGCATTTCGGCCTTGCCGAAGAGGCGCGGCAAGAGGTAGTAGATGGTGCCGATCGAGACCATCGCCACCCAGCCGAGCGCCCCCGAGTGCACGTGGCCTATCGTCCAGTCGGTGTAATGCGAGAGCGCGTTGACCGTCTTGATCGACATCATCGGACCCTCGAAGGTCGACATACCGTAGAACGACAGCGAGGTGATCAGGAACTTGAGGATCGGGTCATCACGCAGTTTGTGCCAGGCGCCCGACATGGTCATGATGCCGTTGATCATGCCGCCCCACGAGGGCGCCAGCAGGATCAGCGAAAAGAGCATGCCGACCGATTGCGTCCAGTCGGGTAGCGCCGTGTAGTGCAAATGGTGCGGTCCGGCCCACATATAGGTGAAAATCAGCGCCCAGAAATGCACCACCGACAAGCGGTATGAATAGACCGGGCGTTCGACCTGTTTCGGGACGAAGTAATACATCATGCCGAGGAAGCCGGCCGTGAGAAAGAAACCGACGGCGTTATGTCCATACCACCACTGGATCATCGCGTCCTGGACGCCGGCGTACGCCGAGTACGATTTGGTCAGGGAAACGGGGATCGCCGCGCTATTGATGATATGCAGCAAGGCGACAGCAAGGATGAAGCTGCCGTAGAACCAGTTGGCGACGTAAATGTGCGTGACTTTGCGCTTGGCGAGCGTGCCGAAGAAAACGACGGCGTAAGCGATCCACACGACGGCAATCAAAATGTCGATCGGCCATTCGAGTTCGGCGTATTCCTTGCCTTGCGTCATGCCCAGCGGCAGGGTGATCGCGGCAAGAAGGATGACCAGTTGCCAGCCCCAGAAAGTGAATGCGGCGAGCTTGTCGCTGAACAGCCTGACGTGCGAGGTGCGCTGGACGACGTACAGCGAACTGCCCATCAGTGCGCAGCCGCCGAAGGCAAAAATAACCGCGTTGGTATGCAGCGGTCGCAGGCGTCCGAAGTGCAGAAAACCGATATTGAGTTCAGGCCAGACAAGTTGCGCGGCAATGATCACGCCAACGAGCATGCCGACGATGCCCCAGATTACCGACATCACGGTAAATTGCCGAACAACTTTGTAGTTATAAGTTGCCTGAACTTCCGCCATGGACCCACCTCATCGTTATTGAAAGCGCAATTCATGCCATAAGTATAAGATTGACCGGACGTTGCGCCCGAGCAGGTTAGCGATTAGCCCCAAGCCCGTCAACTTGCACGGTCAGCACTGGCACGGCCAGCACTTACGCACTCAGCCACCCTCGATCAGCGTTATTTCGCATCATCGACGTTTTTATCGCCGTTTTCATCGCCGTCTGCCGGCACCGGTTTTTCGGCTATTTTGTCATCGTCCATGAGGATCCGGTAGCCCGGTCCCTCGAGGTCGTCGAACTGGCCGCTGCGCACCGACCACCAGAAGGCGACGCCGATCAGGAAGACAAGAACGACCGAGACCGGGATCAGCAGGTAGAGGCTTTCCATCGCTCAAGACCCGGTGCTTTCCTGCAGTCGCAGGGCATTGAGCACGACGAGCAGCGAGCTTCCCGACATGCCGACGGCGGCCATCCACGGGCTGAGCAAACCGGCCATCGCCAGCGGCAGCGCAACGGCGTTGTAGGCCAGCGACCAGGCGAGGTTCTGGCGGATGATGCGCAGCGCGCGGCGGGCGACGACGAATCCCTGGCGCAGATGGTCGAGGTTTCCCGAAAGCATAATCAGGTCAGCCTGGCTGCGCGCCAGCTGCGAGCCGCTGCCCATGGCCAGCGAAACTTGCGCCTGGGCGAGAACCGGCGCGTCGTTGACGCCGTCTCCGACCATGGCGACGATGGCGCCGCCGGCCTGCAGGTGGCTGACGTAATCGCGCTTGCCCTGGGGCGAAATAGCCGCCTTGACCACGTCGATACCGACCGTGCGCGCGACGCGCTCGGCGACCGGCGCCGCATCGCCGGTGAGCAGACTGAGCTGCCGCCCGTCGGCGCGCAACGCGGCGACGAGCGCTGCAGCATGCGGGCGGATCTCGTCGGCGCAGCGCAGGAGCGCGAGCCAGCCGGCCGCGTTGCCGAGCGCGATGAGCGTATCGCTGTGCGCGGCAAAAGCCTGCGCGCTGGCCGGCAGCGGCTCACCGTGCAGGGCGGCGACGTACTCGACGCTGCCGACGCGCACGCGGCTCCCGCGATGTCGCGCGCTGATCCCGCAACCCGGCTCGCTGACCAGGTCGGAAAGTTCGCCGGCCAGCGCGCCGCCCGCCGCGGCGCGCAGCGCGGCGCCGATCGGGTGCTCCGAGGCGTGCTCGAGTGCCGCGGCGAGCGCCAGGCAAGCGTCGCGCTCGAGGCCGGCGAGCGGCAGCACATCGACGAGCGTCATTTGTCCGCAGGTCAGCGTGCCGGTCTTGTCGAAAACGATATGCGTGGCGCGCGCCAGCGTCTCGACGGCGTGGCCGCGGGTGACCAGCACGCCAAGGCGGGCCAGCGTGCCGCTGGCGATCGTCAGGGTGATCGGCGTGGCCAGCGACAAGGCGCACGGACAACTGACGACGAGCACCGAGACGGTGACGAGCAGCGCCCGCGCCGGATCGATCAGCGACCAGGCGAGCGCAACCGCGACGGCGAGGATCAGCAGAGCGACGATCAGATGCGACGCGAGGCGGTCCGCCGCCTGAACGAGATGCGGCTTTTCGAGTGCGGCGCGCTCGGCGAGGCGGATGATCGCCGACAGGCGCGTCGCCTCGCCAACCTGCTCGACGCTGATCAGCAAGGGGCTCTCGACGTTCACCGCACCGCCGGTTACCGGCGCCCCGGGCCGCTTGGCGACCGGCGCGCTCTCGCCGGTGAGCAGCGACTCGTCGGCTGAACTTGCCCCTTCGAGCACCGTACCGTCGGCCGGGATCGCTTCACCGGGTTTAACGAGGACGACGTCGCCGGGCCGCAGATCGGCCGCCAGAACCTCGGCGAACACGCGCTCGCGCGGCTGACCGATGAGGCGGCGGGCAAAGAGCGGGGCCAGCCGGGCGAGCGCCTCGTTCGAACGCACGGCGCGCTGGCGCGCGTTCATTTCGAGAAAACGTCCGCCGAGCAGGAAGAAGACGAACATCGTCACCGAGTCGAAATACACCGCGCCGCTCCCCGCGAGCGTTGCCCAGACACTCGCCGCGAAGGCGACGCCGACGCCGAGCGCAACCGGCGCGTCCATTCCGGCGCGCCAACGTTTCGCGTCGCGCCAGGCAGCGCGAAAGAACGGCGCCGCCGAATAGAGGACGACCGGCAAGGTCAGCACGAGGCTCGCCCAGCGCAGCAGCGCGTCGATCTCGGGCGCCATGTCGCCGTCGCCGGCAAAATAAGCCGGAACCGCGTACATCATGACCTGCATCATGCCGAATCCGGCGACGAAGAGGCGCCATAGCGCGCGGCGCCTTTCCTCGCCGGCCAGTTGCTCGCTGCGCGCCGCATCGTAGGGGTAGGCGCGATAGCCGATCGTCGCGATCGCCGCGAGAATAGCCGAGAGCCTGACCTGGCTCTCGTCCCAGCGCACGCGCGCGCGCCGCGTCACAAAGTTCACGTGCACGCCACTCACCCCGGGTAACCGGGCGATGCGCTCCTCGTTGAGCCAGATGCAGGCGGCGCAGGTGATTCCCTCGATGATCAGCGACGCTTCGCGTTCGCTCTCGCCGAGGCAGCGAACGAAACTCTTCTGAAATTCGCCATGATCGTAGAGCGCGAGCCCGTCAAGGATCGCCGGCACGGCTTCGCGCGAGGCTGGCGAAGCGGTGTCGGGCAAGGCCGCGCGCGTGCGGTAATAAGCGCCGAGCCCGCTCTCGACAATCGCCTGGGCGACGCCCTGGCAGCCGATGCAGCACATGGCGCGCGGCGCGTCGTCGATGGTCACCGCCAGCGCCAGGCCGGCGGGAACCGGCAAGCCGCAGTGATAACAACTCGTCTGACTCATCACCATCGGCCCCTTAGTCGCCCACGTCCCATGCCGGCGCCTGCGACGCCCGAGCGAACGGAGTATAGGACAGTTCGCCGGACGCCGGACGCCGGCGCGCCGGGGCAGCGTCCGGCTGTTCGCGCAAAATAATGTTTGCCATGCCACCGCCGGACCTCGGTCGGAGTGCAGTTTCGCTGCGCGAGAAGGCATTTGCCATGCCATCGCCGCATCGTGGTCGGAGCGCCGCTTCGCTGCGCGCCAAGGCATCTGCCAGGCGACTGCCGAATCGCCCAGTGGAACTGGGCTCCTACAGCGCGCACGGGCCGCCGAAGCGCGCTGAAACACCCTGAAAACCGTTATAATTCA
>JBBRXI010000127.1:0-6874 GCA_038248575.1 Burkholderiales bacterium
AACTCGGGCTCGCCGAAACGCAGCAGACGCTGGTCCTCAACCGTTTGCGCGGGCGTGTCCGCGTGCAGGTGGACGGACAGATGAAAACCGGCCGCGACGTACTCATCGGCGCCCTGCTCGGCGCCGACGAATTCGGTTTCGCGACGGCGCCGCTCGTCGTCGAAGGCTGCATCATGATGCGCAAGTGCCACCTCAACACCTGCCCGGTCGGTGTTGCAACGCAGGACCCGGCCTTGCGCCGGATGTTTACGGGCCAGCCCGAGCACGTCGTCAATTTCTTCTTCTTCATCGCCGAAGAGCTGCGCGAACTGATGGCGCAAATCGGCATCCGCAACGTCAACGAGTTGATCGGCCGCGTCGACCTGCTCGACATGAAAAAGGGAATCGAGCACTGGAAGGCCAATGGGCTCGATTACAGTCGCATACTGCATTGTCCCGAGCGACTGCCCGCGGACCAGGTCTGGCACAGCGAGTCGCAGGACCATGGCCTCGGCAAGGCGCTCGACAACGAACTCATCGAACTCGCGAAAAAAGCGCTGAGCAAGGGCGAAAAGGTCAGGATCGAGCGCACGATCCGCAACGCCAACCGCACGGTCGGCGCCATGCTATCGGGCGAAATCGCGCGCAAATACGGTCACGCAGGCCTCGCCGACGATACCATCGACATCACGCTCACTGGCTCGGCAGGTCAGAGTTTCGGCGCCTTCCTGGCGCGCGGCGTGACGCTCAAGCTAATCGGCGAAGGCAACGACTACGTCGGCAAGGGCCTCTCCGGCGGCCGCATTATCGTTCGCCCGAACACTGGCTTCAAGGGCGATACGACGACAAATATCATTGTCGGCAACACGGTTCTCTACGGCGCGATCGAAGGCGAAGCCTTCTTCGCCGGCGTCGCCGGCGAGCGCTTCGCGGTGCGCAATTCGGGGGCCACAACGGTTGTCGAGGGGGTCGGCGATCACGGCTGCGAATACATGACGGGCGGCACGGTCGTCGTGCTCGGCATGACCGGGCGCAATTTTGCCGCCGGCATGTCGGGTGGCGTCGCCTACGTTCTCGACGAAGGCGGCCAGTTCGAGTCCCGCTGCAATATGGCGCAGGTCGCCTTGCAGCCGGTCGAGGAAGAGATCATCGCGCGTCGCGGCTCTGATGCCGGCGATGAACTGGAAAGCGCCGGCAAGGTCGATGTGCTCCACCTGGGCATGGCCGATGAGGGCCTGCTCAAGGGGCTGATCAGCAAACACGCCGAGTACACCGGCAGCCTGACGGCGCGCCGGATCCTCGCCGAGTGGGCCGGCTATCGCGCGCGCTTCGTCAAGGTCATGCCGCATGAATATCATCGCGCGCTCACCGAGATGGCCGCCAAAAAAGGTGAAAAACTGCATTTGGAGTCTGTATAAATGGGAAAGCCGACTGGTTTCATGGAACATCAGCGACTGTCCGAGGCCTACGAGCCGACGACCGCGCGTCTCAAGCACTACCGTGAGTTCATCGCCACGCTGAGCGACGAGCAGGCAAGCCTGCAAAGTTCGCGCTGCATGGATTGCGGCATCCCGTTTTGCAACACCGGCTGCCCGGTCAACAACATCATCCCGGACTGGAATGATCTCGTTTATCGCGGCAACTGGGAACAGGCGCTGGCCAATCTGCACTCGACAAACAACTTCCCCGAGTTCACCGGCCGTATCTGTCCGGCGCCCTGCGAGGAAGCCTGCACGCTCAATATCAACTCCGACCCGGTCGGCATCAAGTCGATCGAGCACGCGATCGCCGACAAAGGCTGGCAGATGGGCTGGGTCGTTCCGCAGCCACCCAAAGTCACGACCGGCAAGCGCGTCGCGATCATCGGCTCGGGACCGGCCGGCCTTGCCGCCGCGCAGCAACTCGCGCGCGTCGGCCACGACGTGACGGTATTCGAGAAAAACGACAAGCCCGGCGGGCTACTGCGCTACGGCATCCCCGACTTCAAGCTCGACAAGGGCCACGTCACCCGGCGCATCAAGCAGATGCAGGCTGAAGGCGTCACCTTCTGCACCGGCGTCAACGTCGGCTCGCGTGAACTGCCGGCCGGCGTTGCCAACGACGCCGTCGACTTCATCGCCGCCGAGGAAATCGTCCGCGACTTCGACGCAGTGATCCTCGCCGCCGGTTCAGAAGTTCCGCGCGACCTGACGATTTCCGGCCGTGAACTCAAGGGCACCTATCCGGCGCTCGAGTTCCTGATTCCGCAAAACAAGACGGTCGCTGGCGGCAAGGCCAACGCCATCAACGCCAAAGGCAAGCACGTCGTCGTGATCGGTGGCGGTGACACCGGATCGGACTGCGTCGGCACGAGCTACCGGCACGGCGCAGCGTCGGTGACCCAGTTCGAGTTGCTGCCGCAACCGCCACAGCGCGAAAACAAGGAGCTGACGTGGCCGTACTGGCCGCTCAAGCTGCGCACTTCGTCCTCGCACCTCGAGGGCGACACGCAACGCAAGTTTGCGATCGCCACCAAGGAACTGATCGGCGAGAAAGGCGTGTTGAAATCGCTGAAGACCGTCGAACTCGAATGGACGGACGGCAAGATGAACGAAGTCCCGGGCAGCGAACGGATCTTTCCGGCTGATCTCGTCTTACTGGCGATGGGCTTTACCAATCCGGTTGGCGCCCTGCTCGAAGCCTTCGGCGTCGACAAAGACGCGCGCGGCAACGCCAAGGCGACGACCGACGGTCCCGGTTGCTATGCGACGAACGCCGCCAAGGTATTCGCCGCCGGCGATACGCGCCGCGGCCAGTCGCTCGTCGTATGGGCAATCAGAGAAGGCCGGCAGTGCGCACGCGAGGTCGACAACTTCCTCATGGGATCAACGACGCTGCCGCGTTAGCAACGCTCCGGCGCTCCGGCGGGCCCCTTCTTCCCGTCGATCGGCAAAGCGCCAGGACCCCGAAGCTTGGCAAAGAAAGTCCCGGCCCGGATTTTCTTTGCGGCCGATGCGTCTTTACCCCTTTGCGCCAGACGTTTGCCTTTAGACCTGGGGGCGCCTATGGCATAGTAGCGGCTGGCCGACGGGGGGAGTGGACGATGAATCCGGAATTACAAAAATCCTTGCAGGTGACCGCGCTGTCCAACACACTGGATAGCTATATGCTGGTCGTCCTGCTGATCATGATCGCCGCCGGAATACTCGGCGGTGTCGCCAACTATTACCTCAGCGATCGCCACGGCGAATCGCCTCGTGACTGGGTCAAGTACCCTATTCTCGGCGTCATCGCCGCGCTCACCGTACCGCTTTTCCTCAACATGATCTCGAGCAATTTGCTCGAGGCGGCGCGCACACGGCCGATCGAGTTCTTTGTTTTCGGCGGTTTCTGTGTGATTTATGTCGTCGCCTCGCGTCGCCTCGTCGAAAACGTAGCCAACAAGCTGCGCTACCAGATGGACCAGATGAAGCGCGATATGGCGCAGGTCAAGGCCGAGCAGCACGAGGCAGCGCTCAGCGCGCTTGCCGCGCCGCGTGAGGAGTCGCCGATTCCCGATGCGCCACTGCCGGCATCGGCCAGGGCGGAGCCCAGCAGAGAACCGCTGGCTTACAACGACATCGAGATCATGCGTGCGCTGGCCGAGGAAAACTATGTCTATGGCAACCTCGTCGGAATTACCGACAGGACGCACCTGGCGCGCGAACTGGTCAGCGCGCGGCTCACGGTGCTCAAGAACCTCGGCATGATCGAAACCCGGATCAACGAAAAGAACGTTCTGCACTGGTATGTTTCTCCCAAGGGCAAACAGATGCTCGAGGGAATCCTGTCTGGCCAGGAAGACCGGTAAAATAGACGGTTTTTAGCCACCGGACCTCATGAATATCGTCATCCTCGCGGCGGGGCAGGGAAAGCGCATGCATTCGCATCTGCCGAAGGTCCTGCATCCGCTTGCCGGCAAGGCCCTCGTTGCCCATGTCATCGACTGTGCGCGGGCGCTCGCTCCGCAAACACTGTGTCTCGTCTATGGCCACGGCGGCGACGCGCTACGCGCCGCCCTGCCGGCGCCCGACCTCGCCTGGGCGCTGCAGGAACCGCAATTGGGTACCGGCCACGCCGTGCAGCAGGCACTGCCGTGTCTCACCGGCGAGGGAACGACGCTGATCCTCTACGGCGATGTGCCGCTGATCCGCGCCGAGACGCTCAAGAGGCTGGTGCACGCGGCACACGACGCACTCGCGATTCTGACCGTTGAACTCACCGATCCGCATGGCTACGGACGCATCGTGCGCGATCCGGCCGGCCAGGTCGTGCGTATCGTCGAACAGAAAGATGCGACGGCCGACGAGCTGCGCATCGGCGAAATCAACAGCGGCATCATGGCCATGCCGACCGCGCGGCTCGCCGACTGGCTGGCGCGCCTGTCGAACGACAACGCGCAGAACGAGTATTACCTCACCGACGTCGTCGGCATGGCGGTCGCTGAAGGCCTGACCATCCGCACCGAAAACCCGCGGGACGCGTGGGAGGTTGCCGGCGTAAACAGCAAGGTCCAGCTTGCCGAACTCGAGCGCATCGCCCAACGGAGCACTGCCGATCGACTGATGGACGCCGGCGTACGCCTCGCCGACCCGGCACGCATCGACGTGCGCGGCGAGCTGGTTTGCGGACGCGACGTCTTCATCGACGTGAACTGCGTTTTCGAGGGCCGCGTCGAGCTCGCCGAAGCGGTTGAGATCGGCCCGAACTGCGTGCTGAGGAACGCTCGTATCGGCGCCGGAACGCGCATCGCCGCGTTCACCCATATCGACGACGCCGTCGTCGGAGCGGACGGGCAGATCGGCCCGTTTGCGCGCCTGCGTCCGGGCGCCGAACTCGCCGAACAGGTGCATATCGGCAATTTCGTCGAGATCAAGAAAAGCACGATCGCCGCGCAGTCGAAGGTCAACCATCTGGCCTACATCGGCGATGCGACAATCGGCAGCCGGGTCAACGTCGGCGCTGGAACGATCACCTGCAACTACGATGGTGCCAACAAGTTTCGCACCATCATCGAGGACGACGCCTTCATCGGTTCGGACACGCAACTCGTCGCGCCGGTGACCGTCGGCCGCGGCGCGACGCTCGGCGCCGGAACCACGCTGACTAAAAATGCGCCGCCCGACACGCTGACCATCTCGCGCGCCAAGCAGGTTTCCATCTCCGGCTGGACGCGACCCGTGAAATCCGTCAAGTGCAAGGAATGAGGCGAGAGGAGAACACGTTCGCCGCTCTACGCCTCACGCTTAATTCTCACACGTCCTCCTTCCTCCCAACTCCTCACGGAACTTAAGCCATGTGTGGCATCGTTGCCGCGGTCGCCGACCGCAATATCGTCCCCGTTCTGCTCGAAGGGCTACGCAAACTCGAATACCGCGGCTACGACTCGGCCGGGCTGGCGCTGATCAACGGCGCCGGCCTGCAGCGCCTGCGGGCCGTCGGTCGCGTCGCCGAGCTGACGGCACAGGTCGACGAAACCAACGCCGCCGCCCTGACCGGCATCGCGCACACGCGTTGGGCGACGCACGGCGTACCCAGCGAGCGCAACGCGCACCCGCACATTTCGGGCGATCTCGCCGTCGTGCACAACGGCATCATCGAAAATCACGCGTCCCTCCGCGAACGCTTGAAAAGCGAGGGCTACGCATTTACCTCGGAGACCGACACCGAAGTCGTCGCCCACCTGATCGACTCCGAACTCAAGAAATGCCCGGACTTCTTCGCCGCGACGCGCGCGGCGATCGCCCAGTTGCAGGGGGCTTACGCGCTCGCCGTGCTGCGCGAGAGCGAGCCCGAGCACGTCATCGTCGCGCGCGAGGGCTCGCCGCTCCTGCTCGGCCTCTCCGACGCCGGCAACTACGCCGCCTCCGACGCCTCGGCGCTCCTGCAGGTGACGCGGCGCATTGTCTATCTCGAAAACGGCGATTGCGCCGAGCTGACGCGCGACGCCTACCGCGTGACGCGCGTCGACGGCACGCCGGTTGTCCGCGCCGAGACGCTGTCGCAGCTCTCGGCCGATTCGGTTGAACTCGGCAACTATCGCCATTTCATGCAGAAGGAGATCTTTGAGCAACCGGTCGCGCTTTCCAACACGCTCGAAATGCTCGGCACTGCGCGCAGCCTCCAGCCCGGACTTTTCGGCGCCAACAGCGAAGCCGTTCTCAAGGACATCCGGCAGGTTCTGATCATTGCCTGCGGCACCAGTTACCACGCCGGCCTCGTCGCGCGCTACTGGTTCGAAGCGATCGCCGGCCTGCCCTGCAACGTCGAAGTGGCGAGCGAATACCGCTACCGCCAGTCGGTCAGCGACCCACATACGCTGGTCCTCACACTCTCGCAATCGGGCGAGACGGCCGACACGCTGGCCGCCTTGCGCCACGCCAAGTCGCTCGGCATGAACCACACACTGTGCATCTGCAACGTCCCCGAGTCCTCGCTGGTGCGCGAGAACGCCTTGCGCTTCATCACCCGCGCCGGCCCCGAGATCGGCGTCGCGTCGACCAAGGCGTTTACCACGCAACTCGCTGCGCTCTACCTGCTGACGCTGGTCGCCGCCAAGCTGCGCGGCAGACTGCCGGAGGCGACCGAGGCCGCCGAATTGCGGGCCTTGCGCCACCTGCCGGTGGCCCTGGCCAAGGTGCTCGAACTCGAAACGCCGATCCGCGCCTGGTCGGAACGCTTTGCCAGCAAGCAGAACGCACTCTTCCTCGGTCGCGGCCGGCACTACCCGATCGCCATGGAAGGCGCGCTAAAACTCAAGGAAATCACTTACATCCACGCCGAGGCTTACCCGGCCGGCGAACTCAAGCACGGCCCGCTGGCGCTGGTCGACAAGGATATGCCGGTGATCGTCGTCGCGCCGAACGACGCGCTACTC
>JBBRXI010000128.1:0-6862 GCA_038248575.1 Burkholderiales bacterium
ATCGACACCTACGACGATCATCGCCTGGCCATGTGTTTTTCACTGGCATCGTTGGCCACTGCCCTGCGCATCAACGATCCGGGCTGTGTGGCCAAGACCTTTCCCGATTTTTTCGAACGTTTTGCCACGGTAACGCAAGCGGTTCCGGTGATCGCCATTGACGGCCCTTCGGCTTCCGGCAAGGGGACGGTTGCGGCGCGTGTTGCGGCGGCTCTCGGCTGGCACTATCTGGATTCCGGTGCACTCTATCGGCTGGCTGCACTGGCGTCGCGTCGCGCCGGGGTGGCGTGGAATGACGAAGCGGGGGTGGCGGCCACCGCCGCCAGGCTTGACGTGACGTTTGCCGAAAATTCGATCCGGCTTTCCGGCGAGGAGGTGAACGAGGCGATCCGCGATGAGGAAATCTCGTCCGGGGCTTCCCAGGTTGCGGCTTTACCTGCCGTACGCGCTGCGCTGCTCTTTAGGCAGCGTGTTTTTCGCCAGGCGCCGGGCCTGGTCGCTGATGGCCGGGATATGGCCTCGGTGGTGTTCCCGGATGCCCAAACCAAGGTTTTTCTTACGGCCAGCGTCGAGGTGCGTGCGAAAAGACGCCATAAGCAGTTGATCGAAAAAGGAATCACTGCTAACATCCTGCCTCTTTTGCAGGATTTGCGTGAACGCGACGCGCGCGACAGCCAACGTAGCGTAGCGCCCTTAGTGCAGAATGAAGACGCCGAACTACTTGATACGAGCAATCTGGGCATCGAACAAACGGTGGCACAGGTGCTGGTCTGGAGCAGGAAGGCTTTGTAGCAAGGGCTTTGCGGCAGGTGCCGTGGGCCTCAGGTGTTACCGGTTACGCGTTATTCCGCTTGCCCTGTCAGGGCGCAACTGTGAATCGTCAGGTTCACGCTGGGCGGGTGCCAAAAACCGGTAATTGATTTTTAACTTTACCCGCAGTCATGCGGACAGGTCACTCACACTATGTCAGCCAATCCCATTATTCAAGAAAGCTTTGCCGATCTATTCGAAGCCAGCCTCGCGCGCCAGGAAATGCGCCAGGGCGAGGTCATCACAGCAGAAATCGTGCGCATCGACCAGAACTTCGTGGTCGTCAATGCCGGACTCAAATCCGAAAGCTACATCGAACGTGAAGAATTTTTAAGCGATGCCGGCGAACTCGAAGCCAAGGTCGGCGATTTCGTGCAGGTCGCCATCGAGCAACTCGAGAACGGTTTCGGCGAAACCCGCCTCTCGCGCGAACGCGCCAAGCGCGTCGCCGCCTGGAACTTCCTTGAAACGGCACTGAACGAGGGTACCCTGGTGACTGGAACCATCACCGGCAAGGTCAAGGGCGGTCTGACCGTCATGGCCAACAGCGTGCGCGCCTTCCTGCCCGGTTCGCTGGTCGATATGCGTCCGGTCAAGGACACCACGCCGTACGAAGGCAAAACCTACGAATTCAAGGTCATCAAGCTCGACCGCAAGCGCAACAACGTCGTCGTTTCCCGGCGTGCCGTGCTCGAAGCCAGTGTGGGTGAAGAACGCGAAGCCCTGCTCTCCAACCTCAAGGAAGGCAGCATCGTCAAGGGCATCGTCAAGAACATCACCGATTACGGCGCATTCGTCGACCTCGGTGGCATCGATGGTCTGCTGCACATCACCGATCTGGCCTGGCGCCGTGTTCGTCACCCGTCCGAAGTTCTCGCGGTTGGCGACGAAGTGCAAGCCAAGATCCTCAAATTCGACCAGGAAAAGAACCGCGTCTCATTGGGACTCAAGCAATTGGGTGAAGATCCGTGGGTCGGCATTTCGCGCCGCTACCCACAGAACACGCGCCTCTTCGGCAAGGTCACCAATCTCACCGATTACGGCGCCTTCGTCGAAATCGAGCAGGGTATCGAGGGCCTGGTGCACGTCTCGGAAATGGACTGGACGAATAAGAATGTCCATCCGTCGAAAGTCGTTCAGCTCGGCGACGAAGTCGAAGTCATGATTCTCGAAATCGACGAAGACCGCCGTCGCATCTCGCTCGGCATGAAGCAGTGCGCGCCCAATCCGTGGGACGAGTTCTCGATGAACCAGAAGAAGGGCGACAAGGTTCACGGCGCGATCAAGTCGATCACTGACTTCGGCGTCTTCATCGGCCTGCCCGGTGGCATCGACGGTCTCGTGCACCTCTCCGACCTGTCGTGGTCGGTGCCTGGCGAAGAAGCGATCCGCAACTTCAAGAAGGGCGACGAAGTGGAAGCCGTGGTTCTTGCTATCGATACCGAGAAGGAGCGCATTTCGCTCGGCATCAAGCAGCTCGACGGCGACCCCTACACCAGCTTCATCGCTACCCACGAGAAGAACGCCGTCGTCAAGGGCGTTATCAAGTCGGTCGATGCGCGCGGTGCGGTGGTGACGCTCGAAGGCGATATGGACGGGTATCTGCGTGCCTCAGAAGTCTCGCGCGACCGGATCGACGACCTGACCAAGGTGTACAAGGAAGGTGATGCGATTGAGGCGATGATCATCAACATCGATCGCAAGGCGCGTTCGATTAACCTGTCGATCAAGGCCAAGGATCAAGCCGAACAGCAGGAGGCGATGCAGAAGTTTTCTGCTGACAGCAGCGTGAATTCGGCGACGACCAACCTTGGCGCTTTGCTGAAAGCCAAGCTGAACAGCGCGCAATAAGGCTCCAGTATGACCAAGTCAGATCTGATCGCGCGCCTGGCCGAGCGGTTTCCACAGCTCGTTGCCAAGGACGCGGATTTCGCGGTCAAGATGATTCTCGATGCGCTCTCCGAGGCCCTGGCCAAGGCGGATCGCATCGAGATCCGCGGCTTTGGGAGCTTTGCCCTGAACTACCGTCCGCCACGCGTCGGCCGCAACCCGAAGTCCGGCGACAAGGTCAGCGTTCCGGAAAAATGGGTGCCTCATTTCAAGGCCGGCAAGGAACTGCGCGAGCGCGTAGATAGCGCGCTCAAAGCAGATTGAGCGAGGCCGTGGTCAGATGAATCACAAAGGGCGGCGAGTTGCCGCCCTTTTTATTGGTCGAGGGCAGTATGCGCATCATGCTGTGGGCTGGCCGGATATTGATCTTTCTGTTCCTGTTCGCCTTCGCGCTGAAGAATACCGATCCGGTGAGCATCCGCTTCTTCTTCAACGCCGCCTGGCAGGCGCCGCTGATCATTATTGTCCTGTCGTTTTTTGCCGGTGGCGCCGCACTCGGCGTGTTGTCGCTGCTCGGCACGGTCTTCGGTTTACGTCGCGAAGTGGCGCGACTCAAACGCGAAGCCGCGCAAGTTACGCCATAGCGGCCGACATGGCGCGAAGCGATATTGTGGCCAACTTCTTCACACACCTTTAGATAGTCGACGATGTCATGATCGAATTCGAGTACTGGCAACTCCTTTTCTTCCCGCTCTTTTTCGTGCTCGGCTGGGCGGCGGCGCGCATCGACATCCGGCACCTCGTCAAGGAATCACGTTCGCTGCCACGCTCGTATTTCCAAGGTCTCAATTTCCTGCTCAACGAACAGCCCGACCGCGCCATCGAAGCCTTTGTCGATGCAGTCACGGTCGATCCGCAGACCATTGAACTGCATTTTGCGCTCGGCAGTCTGTTTCGCCGGCGCGGCGAGACCGAGCGGGCGATTCGCATGCACCAGAATCTTCTCGAACGCGACGACCTGCCCGAAGACCTCAAGCTGCAGGCGGCGAGCGAACTCGGACAGGATTATCTCAAGGCCGGCCTGCTCGACCGCGCCGAGGAAGTCTTCGACAAGCTGCGCGCATCGCCGATGGTCGAGGACGCCAAACGGAATCTGCTCGAAATCTACCAGCTCGAAAAGGACTGGGAGAAGGCCATCGCGATCGCCGGGGAATTGCCCGATATCTCGTCGCAAAAGGAAATCGCCGAGTATTACTGCGAGCTGGCCAGCGGCGAAATGATCCGCTCGCGCCCGGAAGCGGCGAGCGCCTATTTGCAGACCGCCCTGGAGCGCAATCGCAAGTGCGTGCGCGCCAGTCTGTTGCAAGGCGACATCGCCGCCCAGCACGAGCGTCTCGAAGAGGCCGTCGCCTGCTGGCAGCGCATTGAGCAGCAGGATCCGAGTTTTCTCGCGCTCGTCGCCCAGCGCCTGCTCGACGCTTTTCGCAAGCTCGCTCGCCATGACGAGGGTCTCCAGCTCCTGCGCGGTTATCTCGAGCGTTATCCCTCGCTCGATCTGCTCGACGTGGTCTTTCAGCTGGTGCTGGAGAGCGAGGGCGCCAACGCCGCGTATGCCCTGGTGCGCGACGAACTCAAGCGCAATCCGACGCTACTCGGTTTCGACAAACTGATCGAAGCGCGACTCCTCGTCGCCTCGCCCGAAGCGCGCGCTGATCTCGATCTTGCCAAAAGCATTATCCAGGGCTACACGCGCAGGCTGGCGCGTTATCGGTGCGATAATTGCGGCTTCAAGGCGCGCCAGTTCTACTGGCGTTGTCCGGCCTGCGGCGGCTGGGAGACCTACTCGCCCAAGCGCACCGAGGAATTCGATCTGACGCCTTAGTCGGGGCCGGGCATTGAAGTGCAACACCGACCGCAGAGGCGTAGAGGGGGCAGAGATGACGCGGAGAAGGACGATAGGACTTGGTGCGTTCCTCGGCGCGCTCTGCGCCTCTGCGGTGATTTTTAATCGTATTCGGAGAGCTCGTTAATGCAGTTGGGAGACCTTTCGGCAGTTCGCCTGCTCGTTGTCGGCGATGTGATGCTCGATCGTTACTGGTTTGGCGAAGTTTCGCGCATCTCGCCCGAGGCGCCGGTTCCGGTGGTCAAGATCGAGCGCAGCGAGGAGCGTCCCGGCGGCGCCGCGAACGTCGCGCGCAATGCCGCCGCGCTTGGCGCGCAGGTCTCTCTGCTGGCGCTGGTCGGCAACGACGAAGCCGGCGACATTCTCAAACGCCTGGTGCAGGAAGGCGGAATCGCCGCCAGCCTGCACATCGACGAAGCGATCACGACGACGGTCAAACTGCGCGTCATCGGCCGTCAGCAGCAACTCTTGCGCATCGATTTCGAGACGCGGCCGTCGCACGCCGTGCTGCGCGCCAAGTTGTCCGAGTTCGAGCAGCGCCTGCCCGACTGCGACGCGGTAATTTTCTCCGACTACGGCAAGGGTGGGCTCACCCACATCGGTGAAATGATCGGGCTGGCGCGCGCCGCCGGCAAAATCGTACTCGTCGACCCGAAAGGTGACGACTACGCCAAGTACGCCGGCGCAACGATCGTTACGCCAAACCGCGCCGAGTTGCGCGAAGTCGTCGGGCGCTGGAGTGACGAAGCCGATCTTGAACGCCGGGCCAACGGCCTGCGCAAAGCGCTCTCGCTCGACGCGCTGCTGGTGACGCGCAGCGAAGCCGGAATGACGCTTTTTCACGCCGGCGGCGCGATCCACGAACCCGCCGTCGCGCGCGAGGTCTTTGACGTCTCGGGCGCCGGCGATACCGTAATTGCGACGCTCGCCGTGATGCTCGCGCACGGCGCCGACTGGGCGAGCGCGATCCACGTGGCGAACGTTGCCGCCGGAATTGTTGTCGGAAAACTCGGCACGGCCGTCGTCACCCGCGACGAACTCGATGCCGCTTTAAGGCAGCTATTTCAATGATCCGGTCATTGAGCCGCTGTTTTCTTATTTTTTGCGCCTTGTATTTTCCCCTGGCAGTCCTGGCCGCAACCTTGCCCGAGACCGCTAGGCATCAGAAAAGCTCGGCTGACCTTCAGAAGCTTGCGGGAACGTGGGTGATTTCTGAGCAGAGTTATGACTTGTTTCTTCGCGTTGGCTTAACCTATGCAAAATACCCAACTTTGCAAATAACGCCTGATGGCCACTTCAGCCTCTATTTATTAGGCGAAAACTGTCAAAACGCATTCTTTACATCAGTGGCTCGTGATATTGAAACGTTGCATCACCTTCGTGAATGCACAAGACGGAATCCTGAGAGTGCTGCTGTTGGATTGCCGCGCACCGCTGCGTTGTTTGTTTCGGAAGGAACGATAGAGGCCGTTAGACAAGATCGATCGGAGTTTTTTTCCTTTGGTCGGGGCGCGTTCATCGATAAACAAATAGCCTTCTATCAGAAGCGAAAGGACGATCCTAATGCGCTTCCGTATCAATTTTATCGTATGTTTATTGACCACCCCGTAGTCATCAAACAATCAGAAAATGGCTTGTCCTTGGAGATTGTGCGAGTCATCGCGAAAGATGCGATTGACCTCCGGATGAGTTTTAAATTCTTCAAATACCCTAACGATGTTCTTGTCGATGCGGTCCGGACAAGGGATCTCCTCACAGTGTCTCTGGGACGGTATTTCAGATGTTTGCTTGATGTCTATTCTGGCTCCCGGGTTGGGAGCCAGAATTCGTTACGCGAGGACATTCAGTCTCTTCGTCGATTGCTCAAGGAAGTAGACGTTCCAGAGAGCCTAAGAGACGATATTGCTCGGAAACAAGCGGAATATCGTTTTTCCCAACAGGTGGGCGACCAGGACGCGACGGAAAATTTGGATACTGATTTGCAACTTCTTTACGCAGAAGAAACCAAGGGCTTAAGAGAATTGTTTCCTGAGCTTGAAAAGTTGCAAGCCTATGAGGCTGCAAAAAACGGGAGGTTTGGCGCCTACCTCGAATGCCCGTATTCGGATCGTCGGTGATGCTTTAAAAGAGCATGGGTCGAGCAGTTGCTATCTGAGACGATTATATTTACACCACTGTGACTAGCGCGGCGCGTTTTAGCTGCGGCGTAACGCGCGCTAGTGGCGCATTAGCTTTCACTGAAATCAGCCAGGAGAGAATATTCATGTACACCATTGTCACCGGCGCCGCCGGATTTATCGGTTCCAACCTTGTCCGTGC
>JBBRXI010000129.1:0-6856 GCA_038248575.1 Burkholderiales bacterium
CATGGCGATGGCAACGAGCAGCCAGATTTTTCTGCTGATCAACATGTTTACCCTTTTTTGTTTACCCGAAACAGCCGCCGCGGAACGGCCGTCAAAGCGACGGGTAGCCACCGATGCCCGGGATGGGCCCTTTGCCTCTCCGAGTTCGTAACGGATTGTAACGCCAGATGTGGCGATCGCCGTGGACTCGGGGCACAAAAAGAGCGCTCGAGGCGCACGCCGGCCGAATGCTGAAACCGAAGGAGAGCATGCGCAATTGGCGGAACGAAAGAAACCGCAAGCCGGAGACGCCGTCGAGTGTCGCGCTTCGGGCCGTCCCCGACGCGAGCGGCATTGTGCGCTACAGCAACTCGTTGAGCATGTAGAACGCGTTGTCCTTGAGCTTGTGCCAGGTGCCGCGACGCGTCCACTCGTCAAGCCGGATCTCGGAGGCCCGTGCGACGTACTTCACGAAGATGCCGTCGAGCCGTTGGGTCAGTGCAGTGTCGGCGATCGACAGGCTGATCTCGTCGTTGGTCTCGAAGCTGCGGTCGTCGAAGTTGCTCGAGCCGACGGCGCTCCAGACGCCGTCGACGGTCATGACTTTCTGGTGCAGCAGCGTGTGCGGGTACTCGAACAGCCGCACGCCCAACTTCAACAGCTTCTCGAAATTGCGGTGCCCGGCGTGCTGCACCATCGGGTTGTCCGAGCCGCTCGTCGACGGCATCAGCACGCGCACGTCGACGCCGCGCTTGACCGCAGCGCCGAAGGCGTCGATGGCCTCGGGCTCGGGGATGAAGTACGGGTTCTGGATCCAGATCCGCTGGCGCGCCAGGCAGATCGCCGTGTGGTGCAGGATCTTCACCGTCGGCGACGAGTTCTCGGGCTTGGCGAACACCGCGTGCATGCGCACGTCGCCGGCCGGCTCGAGCTCGGGAAAGAAGTCGTCGCCGAGGAACAACTGGCCGGTCTCGCCCGACCAGTTCTCGCTAAATGCGCCCTGGATGCTGTGGACGATCGGTCCGTGCAACTGCACGCTGACGTCCGAGAAGTGTTGACCGTCCTCGGCGTTGCCGAGCCAGTCGTCGACGATGCAGTGCCCGCCGACGAACGCCTCGCGGCCGTCGATGACGGCGAGCTTGCGGTGGTCGCGGTCGTTGAGCACGCCGATGTTGCGCAGCTTGACACTGTGGAAGAACGTCACCTCGCAGCCGGCGCTGCGCATCGACTCGACCACCGCTTCGCCGGCTTCCTTGGAGCCCTGCCCGTCGAGCATCACGCGCACGCAGACCCCGGCGCGAGCGCGCTCGATGAAGGCAGCGGCCAGACGGCGACCGAGTACACCGTCTTTCCACAGGAAGGTCTCGAAGTGGACCGAGCGCTGCGCCGCGCCGATGCGCTCGATCAGCACGTCGAAGAAGGCGCCGTTCTCGTGCACCACGACGCGGTTGCCGCCAACCACGGTGCCCAGCGTCAGGCCGGCCAGGCTCGGCATCAGCTGGTCAATGGATTGGCCACAGTCGATCTTCAACGACGGGTCGCGGTGGCGACGGATCGACCAGATCACGACGATCTGCACAATCACCAATACGAGCAGAATTCCGCCCCAGAAGGGTGCCCACATTCAACGGTCTCCTGGTGCGTGGCGCGCCGCGTGTTGTTGGGCCAGCCGCGCGCCGTGGCAGCGGCCGGGCGCGCGATGTCGCCGCCCGGCATCCCCACCGACCGCGGTCGGTGACGCAGCCGCGTCGCGTGTGACGCCCTTTCCGGCTCTTCGAGCAACACCGACTGCGCGTCGCCGTGACACTTGAATACCTTGGCGTAGCCGCCCCATTCGATCACCGCGTCGAGCGCCTCCGCGAACGTACTGCATCGCCGGCCCGCAGATGCGTGCGCCGATGGCAGCGCTCCCACCGTAGCGAGAAGGGATCATGACACTTCGTCGATCCACGCCTGCTGGATCGCCTCGAGGATTTTCTCGCCGCAGTGCCTCGCGTCATCGTCGAAATCGGGCAAGGCGATGACCCAGTTCATCAAATCGACGAAATTGATCCGGAGCGGATCGACCTCGGGATGCGCTTGCGCAAGTTCGATCGCGAGATCGCTGATATCACTCCATTTCACGAGCGCTTGCCTTCCTTGGCCATATTGATCGAATAACGCGGAATCTCGATCACCAGCGGCGTTTCATTGATGAGTGTCTGACACGAGAGGCGCGAATTGGGTTCGAGCCCCCACGCCTTGTCGAGCAGGTCGTCTTCGTCCTCGGTAGACGGCTCGAGCGCTTTGAAGCCCTCGCGAACAACGATGTGGCAGGTCGTGCAGGCGCACGACATTTCACAGGCGTGTTCGATGGAGATGCCGTTTTCAAGCAGGTTCTGACACAGCGACTCGCCGGGCCTGGCGTCGATCAGCGCACCGTCCGGGCACCATTCGAGATGCGGCAAAACGATAACCTGCGTCATGCCCGTTCCCCGAGGCCTTTCGCCGCTTCGCCTACGCTGTCGAGCACGTCGATGCGCTTGCCGGCGAACGCCCGGCGAATCGATTTATCCATGCGCCGCGCGGCAAAATCCTTGGTCGCGGCTTCGAGCCCGTCGATCGCCTGCGTGATCTCCCGGCGATTATCGCCGAGCGCTGTCGTCTGCAATCGGATGATCGCGCTCTCGATGCCCTCGTGTTGCGCGGCCGACAACAGTTCGCCATCGCCCTTCACGGCCGACTGTACGGCTTCGATCAGGCGTTGCGCATTGACCTGAGCTTCCTTGAGCGCGCGCTGCTGCGCATCGTCCCTGGTATGCGCGAGCGAATCGCTGAGCATCCCGGCGACTTCATCGTCGGACAAGCCGTACGAGGGCCTGACCGCTATCCGGGCTTCAACGCCGGACGTCAGTTCGCGTGCCGAAACGCCGAGCAGGCCGTCGGCATCGACCTGGAAGGTGACGCGGATACGCGCCGCGCCGGCGACCATCGGGGGAATGCCGCGCAGCTCAAAACGACCAAGCGAGCGGCAGTCGGCGACAAGTTCGCGTTCGCCCTGCACGATATGCACGGCGAGCGCGCTCTGCCCGTCGCGAAAAGTGGTGAATTCCTGGGCGCGGGCAACCGGGATCGTCGAGTTGCGTGGAATAATTTTTTCGACGAGACCGCCCATCGTCTCGAGGCCCAGCGACAAGGGGATGACGTCGAGCAGCAGCCACTCGTCGCCAGCGGCGCGGTTGCCGGCAAGCAGATTGGCCTGCTTCGCTGCGCCGAGCGCAACGACCTTGTCCGGATCAAGATTGTTGAGCGGTTCCTGCGCAAAAAATTCGCCAACCGCGCGCTGCACTTGCGGCATGCGCGTCGCGCCGCCGACCATGACGACGCCCTTCACCTCGCTAACCGACAGTCCGGCATCGCGGAGCGCTTTCCTGACCGGCTGGATCGTCTTGGCGACGAGTGTCTGCGAAATCGCGGTAAATATCTCGGTGCTCAGTTGCAGATCGACGACCTCGCCACTCCCGAGGCGCGCGGTGATCGGCGCGCTGCCGTGCGGCGTCAGGTATTCCTTGGCTTCGCGCGCACAGGTCAACAGCAGACGGGCATCTTCGACCGATAGCGGGTTGAGTTTGGCCGCTTCAAGGATCCAGCAGAAGATGCGTTGATCGAAATCGTCGCCGCCGAGCGCCGAATCGCCGCCCGTCGCCAGTACTTCGAAAACGCCGCGCGAGAGCCGCAGAATCGAGATGTCGAAGGTCCCGCCGCCCAGGTCATATACCGCGTAGACGCCTTCGGCGGCGTTATCGAGGCCGTAGGCGATCGCCGCCGCCGTCGGTTCGTTGAGCAAACGCAGGACGCTAAGGCCGGCGAGCTTGGCCGCGTCCTTGGTCGCCTGGCGCTGGGCATCGTCGAAGTAGGCGGGTACGGTGATCACCGCGCCGACCAGCGTCCCGCCGAGCGCCGCTTCGGCGCGGCAGCGCAGCGTGCGCAGGATATCAGCCGATATTTCGACCGGGCTCTTGACGCCGGCGACGGTGCGCAGACGGACCATCCCCGGCGTGTCTTCGAACTCGTAAGGCAGCGACTCGCGATGCGCGATGTCCTTGAGGCCGCGGCCCATGAAGCGCTTGACCGAGGCGACGACGTTACGCGGGTCGGCGTCCTGCCGGGCCTGCGCCTCGTAACCGACCTGGGCGGGGGCGTCGGCGCGATAAGCGACGACCGAAGGCAGCAGCGGACGACCGAGTTCGTCGTTGATGATCGCGGCGAGGCCGCTACGCACCGTCGCGACGAGCGAATTGGTCGTTCCCAGATCGATGCCGACGGCGAGCTTGTGCTGGTGCGGGGCGGCCGATTCGCCGGGTTCTTCGATCTGCAAAAGTGCCATGAAAATTGGGGGTCCTGGTTGTTTTGATTCTTCGGCGTTGTTTCTGCATTGTTTCTGCGTTGTTTCTGCGTTGTTTCTGCGTTGTTTCTGCGTTGTTTCTGCGCTTTCAGGTTTCGAGCGCGGCCATCGCCTCGTCGATATCGAACAGCAATTTCTCGAGAAACATCAGCCGCCGCACGCGGTCAGCCGCCTCTTCAAAGTCCTGCCGGTCGTCGAGCAATTCGCCGAGTTGCTCATAGCGCGTGTTCATACGCTGCTTGACGCGATAATGGAGTTGCTCGAGCTCGTCGTGCGCGCGCGCGAGGCGCGCTTCGGCGACCGCTTCGCGCCATTCCATCTGTTCCATCAGAAATTCGGACGGCATCGCCGTATTGTTCTCGGCAGCGAGTTCGTGGCCGGCCAGCGCGAGCAGGTATTGCGCGCGCGACAGGGGCTTTTTGAGCGTCTGATACGCCTCGTTGAGCCGCGTCGCCCATTGCAGAGAAACGCGCCGTTCGGCGTCGCCGGCCTGGGTGAATTTGTCCGGATGCACCTGCGCCGCGATTTCGCGATAGCGCTTGTCAAGCCAGGCGCGGTCGAGCCGGAAGCTGCGCGGCAAGCCGAGCAAGGTGAAGTGGTCGGCCTGAAAATCCATGGCGTATCCGGTTGCAGGGTGGTCGGATGAAGCGGATGTCGCGCTTGCGTCGCGCGGCGATGAGGCGGACCCGCCGCCGCTCAGACGTTGAAGCTTTCGCCGCAGCCGCAGGCGTCTTTCACGTTGGGGTTATTGAACTTGAAACCTTCGCTCAAGCCCTCGCGCGCGTAATCGAGTTCGGTCCCGTCAAGATAGGGCAGGCTTTTTGCGTCGATCAGTACCTTGACACCGTGCGACTCGAACTCGACGTCGTCGGGAGCGGCGACGTCGACAAACTCGAGCTTGTAGGCGACGCCCGAGCAGCCGCTGGTGCGCACGCCGAGGCGCAGACCGATTCCCTTGCCACGCTTGAGCATATAGTTGGCGACGTGCTCTGCCGCCTTTTCGGAAAGCGTAACTGCCATTGCAAAATCTCCTTCTCGTCTGTTACTGGCGATCTACCCGCCGTTCTTTTTCTTGTAGTCGGCCACTGCCGCCTTGATCGCGTCCTCGGCGAGGATTGAGCAGTGAATCTTGACCGGCGGCAAAGCCAGTTCCTCGGCGATCTGGGTGTTCTTGATGTCGAGCGCCTGGTCTATCGTTTTGCCCTTGACCCACTCAGTCACCAGCGACGACGATGCAATCGCCGAACCGCAACCGTAGGTCTTGAATTTGGCGTCCTCGATGATACCGTCTTTGCCGACCTTGATCTGCAATTTCATCACGTCGCCGCAGGCCGGCGCGCCGACCATTCCGGTCGCCACGCCCTCTTCTTCCTTGTCGAAAGAGCCGACGTTGCGCGGATTTTCGTAATGGTCGAGAACTTTAACGCTGTATGCCATGATGGGTTCCTTTTGTTGCAAACTTAATGTGCGGCCCACTGGACCGTGCTCAGATCGACGCCTTCCTGCACCATCTCCCAAAGCGGCGAGAGGTCGCGCAGCTTGCCGATCTTTTCGTGGAGCAGCTTGACCGCGTGGTCGATTTCCTCTTCGTTGTTAAAGCGGCCGAGGGTGAAGCGAATCGAGCTGTGCGCCAGTTCGTCCTCGCGGCCCAGTGCGCGCAGCACGTACGACGGTTCGAGCGATGCCGAGGTGCACGCTGAGCCCGACGACACCGCGAGATCCTTGATCGCCATCAGCATCGACTCGCCTTCGATGTAGGCGAAACTGATATTGAGGTTGTGCGCGACCCGCTGCGCCATGTCGCCGTTGATGAAAACCTGATCGATTCCCGAAAGGCCGTTGAGCAGGCGGTCGCGCAGCGCGCGCACGCGCTCATTTTCGGCCCCCATCTCGAGACGTGCCAGGCGAAAAGCTTCGCCCATGCCGACGATCTGATGGGTGGCCAGCGTTCCCGAACGGAAACCGCGCTCGTGGCCACCGCCGTGCATCTGCGCTTCAAGGCGAATGCGCGGTTTGCGGCGAACATAAAGCGCGCCGATGCCTTTGGGACCGTAGGTCTTGTGCGCCGAAAAACTCATCAGGTCGACTTTCAGCGTGCCGAGGTCGATCGCCACCTTGCCGGTCGCCTGCGCCGCATCGACGTGGAAGATGATTCCCTTATCGCGGCAGATGTCGCCAATTTCGGCGATCGGCTGGATGACGCCGATTTCGTTGTTCACCAGCATCACTGAAACGAGAATCGTGTCGGGCCGTAGCGCCGCCTTGAACGTCGAGAGGTCGAGCAGACCGTTTTCACGCACGTCGAGGTAAGTCACTTCGAAACCCTGGCGCTCGAGTTCGCGACAGGTATCGAGAACGGCCTTGTGCTCGGTCTTGACCGTGATCAGGTGCTTGCCCTTGCCGGCATAGAAATGCGCGGCACCTTTTATCGCGAGGTTGTTCGACTCGGTTGCGCCCGAGGTCCACACGATCTCCTTGGGGTCGGCGTTGACC
>JBBRXI010000130.1:0-6798 GCA_038248575.1 Burkholderiales bacterium
AAAGTCTCTGGGCGGCGCTCAGGGCGGCGACTGGCCGGCGTCACGGACGCACTCGGACGCACTCGGACGAACGCGCGCGAGCCCGTGACACGCTGATCAGGCGCTAACGGCCTCGCTAGCGGCAAGGGCGTCGCCGAGCAGGGGCGATCAGCGAGCGGCCGGGTCGGCCGTGTCAGTCGGTGCATCCTCCGGCGAAACCAAGCCGCCTTCAGCGCCTGCGGGCTTCTTCTCGGCCAGCTTGCGCTGCCGCTTTTCTTCCTGCTTGCGCTTCTTTTCCAGATCTCGCTGACGCTTTTCGAACGAATAATTTGGTTTTGCCAAAACAATATCCCTGCCCGGCGCGATGCCGAATGAAGCCCTGCACAAACTGCGAATAGCGCGAAGACCGCCGCCGCCGGGTCAGGCCCTGCGGCTTCGATTTCAACGCCGGATGAGCTTAGTAGCGATTGCCGCCACGGCCGCCACCACCGCCGCCGCCGCCCGGGCCGCGACGCGGGCCGCCGAGTCCGCCGTCACCACCGCTGCGCGGCTCCTGCGGCCGCGCTTCATTGACGGTCAGGGCGCGACCGTCGACGTCTTTGCCGTTCAACGCCGCGATGGCCGCCTGCGCCTGCTGATCCGAGCCCATTTCGACAAAGCCGAAGCCCTTCGAGCGTTGCGTCTCGCGATCGGTAATGACCTGGGCCGAAGTCACCGTGCCGTGCACAGCAAACATCTGCTCGAGATCGCTCTTTTTCATGTTGTAGCTCAGATTGCCGACGTATAGCTTCGTGCCCAATTGAGAGCCTCCAGTGACAAAAGTTGAGGAAACTGCCGTACCACAATAGCAAGGGCGGACGCCGGAGTCTAATAAATCAAAGCGGATAAAAAGCCGGACTAATCGGGCAGAGCGATCCGGTGGTCGGTACTGAACTGATAATCGCGGAAAATATGTTCGGCGCTGAGCAGACGGTAGCTGCCGTCCGCGAGCTTGCGCGAGGTGTCCTTGAGCCGATAGGTGTAATGGCCGCAGGTCCACAGGTCGAAGTTACGCATTTGAGTGCACAGGCACGTTTTGTCCTTGACCGAAATACGTTTGATGTTCGGGTTGGCCGCCACTTCGCGGTTATACGCGCTGATGTACGAACAGTTGCCGGCGGCGTCGAGCAGATAGCCGTAGGCCTCGCAATTCGGACGAATTCCGTCGCCGATCGCCGGGCTGTTCGAGAGCATGCGCATCGGATAACCGGTCGGCGAGATCAGATTGACCTCGATCTTGTCTTCACTGGCCTTGAAATACTCCTGCTGAACGTCTTCGGGCAGCCCGCATTCGGTCGCCACGGTAAAGCGCGTCGCCACCTGCACCGCCGCAGCGCCGTTCTCAAGGAAAGACACCGCGTCGCTGCCGGTAAAAATTCCGCCGGCCGGGATCAGCGGGATATCGAGCTGTTCGGCGCGCAGCCAGGCGCGGACTTCAGCGACGATGGTCGCCAGATCGTAATCGGCCCAGTCGAGGCCGAAACCGAGGTGGCCACCGGCCAGCGGCCCTTCGATCACGACATAATCGGGCAAGCGGCCGAGGCGCGCCGTCTTGCGCAGGAAAAGCTGCAAGGCGCGCAGCGACGAGACGATGATGCCGAGCTTGGCGTCGCGAAAGCGCGGGTGGTCCTCGATCAACGCGAACGACCCAAGGTGCAGCCCGGCAGCGAGCGTAATGCCGTCTACGCCCGCGTCTAGCGCCGCCTGCATGCGCACGCGCAAGGTTTCCTTGGGCGCGTTCATCGTCAGCTTTTCCATGCAGTTGACGAAGATCAGGCCGTCACCGCGCTTGGCTTCCATCGTCCGGCCGACGTGCATCCGGGTCGCCTCGGCGAGCTGACCGAGGTCGAACTGAACGACCGACTTGTCCGAATTGGCGACGTTGAACTTGTAATGCTTGAGCTTATCCTTGACGAACTTCGAATTGAATCGGCGATCGGCGACGGTGTTCACCATGGCATCCGAAATATGCCCGATTCCGCCCAGGCGAGCGGCCTCGAGCGCGAGCTCGGCTGTCGAGATATCGACGCCCATTCCGCCAATGACGATGGGCACCAGTTCCTTCTTTCCAAACGTCAGACGGAAATCATCAACACGCTTCATCTACGTCCTTCCAAAACGCGCGCGGGACACCAATTCGACATACCGGTGGCTCCCGACAAACTTGTAAGTCTGCCATTATCGCTCATACGGCGTCATGTCGCTTGTCCCCCGGGTTAAAAATCAGTCCGGCCGTTCGTCGTAGCAGCACGGCGCGGCGACGCGCCGACGGCACGTTCTGTCGCTTCCGTCGAACGAGCGGCGTGCGCCCGTTCGATACCAATGCCGACTGGTTCGGGGTTATGATCCGGGCACCAGACAGTCCAATCGGGAGTACGCGATGCCTGAGCGCAGCGACAACGTGGAACGGTCCTCACCGGCGCCGATCGGGATTCCGCGCTGCAAGGATTTTGACGCCCCGGCCTTCGAGCAGGCCGTGCGCGACCTGCTCGCCGCCTGTGGCATTGCGCCCGACGTGGCGCACATGGGCCGCACCGCCGAACGCGTACGCGAACTATGGCAAAAACGCCTGCTCGGCGGTTACGACCTCGATCCGGCAAGCGCGCTCGGCGAGGGTTTCGCCGACCAGCGCAAGGACATGGTGATCGTCCGCGGCATCGCCGTGCATGGCGTCTGTCCGCATCACCTTGTGCCGTTTCGCGGACTGGCGCACGTCGCTTACTTGCCCGGCGGCCGCCTGCATGGTTTTGGGCGGATCGCACGTCTCGTCGACGCGATCGGCCATCGTTTTACATACCAGGAATGGATGACGCGCGACGTTGCCGAGGCCTTGATGCAGCACGGCCATGCGCGCGGCGCGGCGTGCGTCATCGAGGCCGAACAACTTTGTCTTTTACTCGGCGAAGACCGGCGCGGCGACGAACGGGTCATCACACAGTCGTTCGCCGGCGAGTTCGAGACCTCAGATCAGCAGCGCAACGAATTCCTGCGCGCGATCGCCGGCAGCCGGCGCGACTGAGCGCCCAGAAAAAAGGCGTCTGCCGCAGCGACAGACGCCCCAGTCAAGCGAACCGGCGCTGGCTTAAACCGGCTTGATTTCGCCCGTGACCGGCGGCGAAACCCTGGTCGTTTCGGCCCACAAGGCAAGGTCGAGTTCGTTTTCGGTCTTCGCCACAATGGCGCTGCCGGCGATGTCGCCGGTCACGTTGAGGCTGGTGCGTCCCATGTCGAGCAACGCGTCGATGCCGAGAATCATCGCGTAGGCGGCGGCCACGGCGGAACCCGTTTCGACCTTGAGGCCAACCGATTCGAGCACCATCAACAGCATGATCGCGCCGGCGCCGGGGACGCCCGCCGTGCCGATACTGGCCAGCGTCGCGGTCACGATGACGATCAGTTGCTGATCGATGGTCAGCGGGTTGCCCGTCGCGTAGCCGATGAACATCGCGCAGACGCCGAGGTAGATCGCTGTTCCGTCCATGTTGATCGTCGCGCCAAGCGGCAACGTAAATGAGCTGATGTTGCGCGGGATGCCGAGCTTTTCTTCCGATACGCGCATGGTCACCGGCAGGGTGCCGCCCGACGAACGCGTCACGAAGGCGGTGATCATCGCTTCGTTGGCACCCTTCAGGAACTTGAGCAGACCTAGTTGGAATACGGCGAGCAGACCGCCATAAACGACAACCAGATGCACCAGCAGACCGACATAGACTGTCACGGTGACAAAGAGCAGCGGGCCGAGCGCCTTGGCGCCTTGCTGCGCGAAGACGATGGCGATCAGGAAGAAGACGCCGATCGGCGCGTATTGCATGATGCCGTTCACGATCTTGTACATCGTATCGGCGGCGGCGCTGGCGACCTGGAAGAGCAGGTCGGCACCCTTGGCCATGACTGGATCTTTCGAATCCCTGACGTAGGAGATGGCCAGACCGAAGAGCAGCGCGAAGAAGATGATCGGCAGCACATCGCCCTTGGCGAGCGACTCGGCCGGGTTGGTCGGCACGATGTTGAGCAGCGTCGTCACGAGGCTGGGCGATTCGGCGACCTTGCCCTTGATTGCCTCGTTGCCGACGATATTCATCCCGGAACCGGGCTGCAGCATGTTGGCGAACGCCAGGCCGATCGACACGGCAATCGCCGAAGTGAAAATATAGAAGGCCATGATTTTGACGCCGACGCGACCGAGCCGCGACGGCGCGATGCTCGCCGCACCGGCAATCAGCGAGAAGAGGATGACCGGGATAACGATCATCTTGAGCAGACGGATGAAGAGGTCGCCAAAGAATTTCGTGTTATCGCTGAACGCCTTGATCGTTTCCGGCGTACCGTACCCGAGAACGATACCCACGATTGCACCGGCGACGAGACCGATGAGGATGCGCGCCAAAAGATTCGACTTGAAATACCAGTCCAGTACGCCTTTGTTTTCATTCATGATGACTCTCCCCGAAAAATTGTTATAGCCGACTAACAGAAAAAATTTAACCCGGGCAGTATCCTCCGTGGCCAGCACAGCGTCAATTGACTTTCGTCGCTGGGCGAGAGAAAACCGGCTTTTTTTCAGGCTGATATCGGCGGCGAAGGAACGTCCAACCGGCGCTCGACGAGGGGACCGTGCTGCCCTTCGGCGGACCGATGCGCTACGCCGTCTCTCTCGGTCGCCTTCCCGACCGGCAGGAAATTGCCGATCTGTTGCTCGGCGTCCTTTCCGGCCCAGCCTTCGGCCCCTAACTCTGTGAGCTGTGCAACGACTTCAAGAATCCGCAGAACGTCGGCCACTATTTCACGGCGCTCGACGTCAAGAAATTCGTGCCGCGCGAGCAATTCAAGGCTAATCTCGATACCATGATCCGAAAGATCAAGAGCGGCCCGCGCGCCAAGAGCGTCGAGGAAATTTTCCGGCCTATAGAAATGGGATATCGCAAGCGCCAGCAGCGGCTCGCCGAGGGCATTCCGCTCGGCGCCAATACCTATTCGGACCGCGCTGAAATCGGAGCCCGGATGAATCTTCAGCTCAACTAATTGAAACTATGGAATTGACCTCCCTGGCCACGTCTATTGCGAAACGCTCGAAGGCATCAGCAACCTTGACGCGATGCTTGCCGTGCCGCATCTCGACGTGCTCTGGATCGGTCCGATGGACCTTTCGCAGGCGCTCGGCGTGACCGGCCAGCCGCATCATCCGAAAGTCGTCGCGGCGATGGACGACATCATCGCGCGCTGCCAGAAGGCTGGCGTCGCCGTCGGCACCATCGCCGCCGACGCGCCGACGACACAGGACCTCCTGCGCCGCGGCGTGCAGTTGATCGGACTGAGCTCCGATCGGGCGATGATCGTCAACGCCGGCGAGCGTTTTCTCAAGGAAATTCGCGGCTAACCAGGCCGCGCACAGCCGTCCGCCAAGCGCCCCGCCGCCCCGGCCGGGACCAAGGCAGGACAACGATCCATTCAAGGAGCATGGGCATGACGCGCACAACGGTCGAAGGCAAGGTCGCGGAACTCTCCGCGCATTTTGGCCACTGGGAAAAAATCAAGGATCTCGTCGATCAGAACATCGACCTGATGATCAACTTCAGCCAGAGCGGCCATCCCGGCGGCTCGCGCTCGAAGGTCCACGCCTTCATCGCACTGCTTCTGTGCGGCGAGTTCCGCTGGGATATCCGCCACCCAGAGAAAGCCTTCGGCGACCGTTTCGTCCTTTCGGCCGGCCACACGGTTCCGCTCGTCTATGCGACCTTGGCGATCTTCGACGAAGCGCTGCGCATCAAGTACGAGCAGACGGGCGACGCGCGCTATCTGCTTAACCCCGAGTTTGCCGTCTTCCAGGAAGACCTCGCGCGCTTTCGCCGCAACGGCGGGCTGTGCGGCCACGCCGAGATGGAAGGCAAGACGCTCTTCCTCAAATGGAACACCGGCCCGTCGGGCCACGGCCTGCCGGCCGCTGCTGGTCAGGCGCTGGCCTTGAAACGCGCCGGCGCCAGCGAAGTAAAAGTCGTCGCCCTCGAAGGCGAAGGCGGGCTCACCCCGGGCGCCAGCCACGAGGCGAAGAATTCGGCGTGGGGCCTTGGCCTCTCAAACCTCTTCTTCCTCGTCGACTGGAACGATTTTGGCATCGACGACCGGCCGACCAGCGCCGTCGTGCACGGCACGCCCGAGGACTGGTTCGCGCCCTACGGCTGGAACGTCTTCAAGGCCGCCGACGGCGCCGCCTGGGCCGACCTGACGCAGGCTTACCTCGCGATGTTCGCCGGCCAGGCCAGCGCAACGGCGCCGAGCATGGTCTATTTCAAGACGCGCAAGGGCCGCGGCTACGGGGTATTCGACAACAAGTCGCATGGCGCGCCGCACAAGATGAACAGCCCGGCGTTCTGGAAAACCAAGGAAGAATTCGCCGCCAAATACGGCGCCGAATTCGCCAACTTCGGTGCGCCAGCGCCCGCGGAGGCGGCGGCGATCGAGGCACAAGCGACGCAAAACCTCCAGGCGGTGAGCGACGTGCTACGCCGCGACGCGGCGCTCGTCGACTACCTCGCCGAGACGCTGTTGAAAATTGCTGGCGACGTACCCGTGCTGCCGAAGGCGCCGCTCTTTGACCTGACGCTCAACCCGCTTAACGATCCGGAACTCTTCGACGCTCACCGGCTCCACGTCCTGCCCGTCCGCCGCCACTACTGTCATCTTCAGGCCTGGAATGCGCACATCAAAGATGCTTTGCGCCGATGCGTTGATAAAGCGCAGGCGCACTTTCTCGCCGCGATTGAACAGCGCCGTCCAGTTGCC
>JBBRXI010000131.1:0-6771 GCA_038248575.1 Burkholderiales bacterium
CGTGCGGCCGGCCGCGGCGCGGACGCGCAGCCTAGACGTGGCGGCGAAGTGCAGACAGGGCGCATCAATGACAGCGAATCGAGTTGCATCCCGAGAACCGGCTGAGCGCGACGCGTCTATCGACCGGCACGCCCGCGTCCCGCTAGCGACGAGCGAAACGCCGGTCGACACGACTTCGCCGAATGGCGCTGACGGCGGCCAGACAACGGAGTCGGTCAGCCTGCCCGAAAGCAGCCACGGTCTGGCACTCACCGTATTGGCGACCATCGCCGTAATATTCGTGCTCGACTGGGCGCAAAACTTCGCCATCTCGCTGCTGCTCGGCATTCTCTTTGCCTACACCCTCAACCCGCTCGTCGCCTGGCTTCAGCGCATGCACATTCCGCGCGGCGCGGGGAGCTCGCTGGTCATGCTCGGCGTCGTCGGTGCGCTCGCCCTCGGCAGTTATTCGTTGCGTGAACAGGTGCAGACGATCGTCGGCCAGTTGCCCGAAGCGGCCAGCAAGCTCACGGCGCGACTGACCCGACCGCGCGCCGGACCGGCCAACGCGCTGCAGACGGTGCAGGCGGTCGCCACCGAGATCGAGAAGGCGACGAGCCAAGCGACCGGCGCCCGCAAACCGGCCGCGACGCGGGTCGTCGTCGAGCCGCCGGCGTTCAAGCTCGGCAACTTTCTCTGGGCCGGTTCGCTCGGCGTCGCCGAACTCGTCGGCCAGGGGTCGATGGTACTTTTTCTCACTTTCTTCCTGCTCGTCGCCGGCGATACCTACAAGCGCCGGCTGGTGCGCCTTGCCGGCCCGACGCTAAGCAAGCGCAGAATCACCGTGCGCATTCTCGACGACATCAACGACTCGATCCAGCGCTACATGTTCATGCTGCTGTCGACCAATGCGCTGGTCGGCGTGCTGACCTGGATCGCGCTGGCCTCTATCGGCCTCGACAATGCCGGCGCGTGGGCGGTCGCCGCCGCCCTGCTGCACGTGATTCCCTATTTCGGCCCGGCGCTCACCGCACTCGCTTTCGCCATTGCCGGCTTCATCCAGTTCGACGCGCTGCCGACGGCCTTGCTGCTCGCCGGCGCGTCGCTGGCGATCGCCACCTTCGTCGGCACCTTCGTCGCCACCTGGATGACCGGCCGGACGGCCAAGATCAACGTCACCGCGCTTTTCGTCTCGCTGCTCTTCTGGGCCTGGCTGTGGGGCGTCTGGGGAATGCTGCTGAGCATTCCGATTACCGTCATCGTCAAGGTACTCGCCCAGCACGTCGAGCAACTCCATCCAATTGCCGAATTACTGGCTGAGTGAGTCGCAGCCGATCGGGCCCGTGTGCACGTGTCGTATGCCAGCCCGCAGAAAGGATTATGATGACCGCCACGTGTCTTGAGCAAAGTCTCGCTTCGATCGGAAGTGCGCTTCCCCCCTTCAGGATCCTTGTACGTTCACCCAACGGAAACAGGCGATGTCTGAAACAGCAAGCGCTCACGCCGCTGCCGCCCCTGCGGCACTGGCCGATGGCGGCGATTTGAGCCGGCAGCAGGCGCTTCTCAAGGCCGGCGCCTTGCAGAACGCGATCCTCACCAGCGCCAACTTCTCGATCATCGCAACCGACGAGAAAGGCATCATCCAGCTCTTTAACGTCGGTGCCGAACGCATGCTCGGCTATCAGGCCGCCGAGGTCGTCGACAAGATCCGGCCGAGCGACATCCACGATCCTGAGGAAGTGCAAGTGCGCGCCGAGGCGCTCAGCGCCGAACTCGGAACGAGCATCGAGTCGGGCTTCGAGGCGCTCGCCTTCAAGGCCTCGCGCGGCATTGAGGACGACTATGAGCTGACTTACATCTGCAAGGACGGCAGCCGTTTTCCGGCGGTCGTCTCGATCACCGCGCTGCGCGACGACGACAACGACATTATCGGCTACCTGCTCATCGGCACCGACAACTCGGTGCGCAAGCAGGTCGAAGTCGAACTCAAGGCGGCGATGGCAGCCGCCGAGAAAGCCAACCTCGCCAAATCGGATTTCCTCTCGAGCATGAGCCACGAGTTGCGTACGCCGCTCAACGCCATCCTCGGTTTTGCCCAGCTCGTCGAGACCGGGTCGCCGCTGCCGACGCCCGGGCAAAAGCGCAGTATCGAGCAGATCCTCCAGGCCGGCTGGTATCTCCTCGAGTTGATCAACGAGATCCTTGATCTCGCGCTGATCGAATCGGGCAAGGCGACGCTTTCCAGCGAAGCGGTTTCGCTCAGCGAGGTGATCGTCGAGTGCCGCTCGATGATTGAACCGCAGGCGCATAAACGTGGCATCGTACTGAGTTTTCCCGTCGCCGGCGCCTGCTTCGTGCGCGCCGACCGCACGCGTTTCAAGCAGGTGCTGATCAACCTGCTGTTCAATGCCATCAAGTACAATCGGCCGCAGGGCAGCGTCGTTGTCGAATGCACGCCGGCGGCCAACGATTCGCTGCGCATCTGCGTGCGCGACACCGGGGCGGGGCTCACTGCCGACCAGCTGGCACAGCTTTTCCAGCCCTTCAACCGGCTCGACAAGGAGGCCGGCAGCGAAGAAGGGACCGGAATCGGCCTCGTCGTCACCAAGCGCCTCGTCGAACTGATGGGCGGGCGCATCGGCGCCGAGAGTACGGTTGGCGTCGGCAGCGCCTTCTGGGTCGAACTGCCGCTGACCACGGCGCCGCAGCTCGCCGGCGCGGAAAGCGCGCCGGCCGCCCTGGTTACGCCGCTGGCCAACGCGACGCCGCGCACCCTGCTCTACGTCGAGGACAATCCGGCCAACCTCGAACTCGTCGAGCAACTCGTTGCGCGCCGGCCCGAGTTGCGCCTGATCAGCGCCGCCGACGGCGATATCGGCGTCGAGTTCGCGCGCGCCTACCAGCCCGAATTGATCCTCATGGACATCAACCTGCCCGGGCTCTCTGGCGTCGAGGCGATGAAAATCCTGCGCGCTGACCCGGCGACGGCGCATATTCCGATCATCGCACTGAGCGCCAACGCCGTTCCACGCGACATCGAGAAAGCGCTCAGCGCCGGGTTTTTCAACTACATCACGAAGCCGATCAAGGTCAGCAGCTTCATGGACGCGCTCGACGCGGCGCTCGACTTCGCGGGAACGCGGGCCACTACCAAGGAAACGCACAATGCTCACTGAAACGGAGTTGCTCGACGCCAGCATCCTGATCGTCGACGACCAGGAATCGAACGTCGCGCTGCTCGAGCAACTACTCGGCGAAGCCGGCTACACGCACGTCAGTTCGACGATGGATCCGGCAGCGGTTTGCGCGTTGCATCGCCAGAACCACTACGATCTCATCCTGCTCGACCTCCAGATGCCCGGCATGGACGGCTTCGAGGTCATCGAGGCACTGAAGACCAACGCCGCCGACGACTATCTGCCGGTGCTCGTCATCACCGCCCAGCCCGGCCACAAGCTGCGCGCCCTGCGCGCCGGCGCGCGCGATTTCATCAGCAAACCCTTCGACCTCATCGAAGCCAAGACGCGCATTCGCAACATGCTCGAAGTGCGCATGCTCTACAAGCAGCTCGCGGCCTACAGCCAGACGCTCGAACAGACGGTGAGCGAACGCACGGCCGAACTTCGCGAGAGCGAAGCGCGCTACCGCAGCCTGACCGAATTGGCATCCGACTGGTACTGGGAGCAGGATGAAAACATGAACTTCACGCGCGTATCGGGGCCGGTTCTCGAGATGCTCGGTATTCGCGTCACGCCGCTCGACGGCGCGTCGGCGACGCCAGCCCACGCAACGGAAACGGCGAGCGCGCACCAGGACGCCGGCTGGAACGAAAGCGAAAGGCGGACGCTGCAGGCGAGCATCGCCGCGCGCCAGCCCTTCCTCGACTTCATTTTCAGCCGGGTCAACGCCGACGGCTCGCAGCAACGCTTTCAGGTCAGCGGCGAGCCGATGTTCAACCAGTCGGCGCGTTTCATCGGCTACCGCGGCATCGGCATCGAACTAAAATAGGGATAGCGCATGACATTCACACCGCTGGCAGTAGCGCCGAACCCCAGTCAGAACCGTCTTCTCGGCGCCTTGCCGAGCGAAGAGTTCGAGCCGCTCGCGGCGCACCTCGAACTGGTCGCGCTGGCGCTCGGCGAGTCGCTCTACGAGCCGAACCAGTTGTTGAAATACGCGTATTTTCCGACCACCGCCATCGTCTCGCTGCACTACGTCATGGCCTCCGGCGCTTCGGCGCAATCGGCCGCCGTCGGCAATGAAGGCGTCGTCGGCGTGTCGCTGTTCATGGGCGGTGAAACGACGTCGAGTTCGGCCGTCGTGCAAACCGCCGGACACGCTTACCGCCTCGGGCGCCGTGTACTGCTCGAGCATTTCAAGCGCGCCGGCCTGCTCCAGCGCCTGCTCCTGCGCTATACGCAGGCGCTGATCACGCAGGCTGCGCAGACCACCGCCTGCAACCGCCACCATACGATCGATCAGCAGTTGTGCCGCTGGCTGCTGTCGACGCTCGACCGCTCGCCATCGAACGAACTCGTGATGACGCAGGAACTCGTTGCGACGATGCTCGGCGTACGCCGCGAAGGAATCACCGAGGCCGCCGGCAGACTGCAGCGCGAAGGTTACATCAGCTACCGTCGTGGCCACATCTCGGTGCTCGACCGCGCCGGCCTGCAGACCGGCGCCTGCGAATGCTACGACGTCGTCAGGCAGGAATTGAAGCGCCTGCTCTCCGACGTACAGTACCGTCAGGCGGGTACCGCGTAGCCCTGCACTGCCGCGCGCGACCGACCCGATTGCGCCACCGGGCGAACCGCTAACGCCCGCCGCCGACAAGGCGGTAGCAGGGATCGTAGGCTTTGCCGGGCAGCTTCATGCGGCCTTGCGCGACAAAGGACGCGAGCAGCGCGTCGAGCTCTGACATGATCGTTGCTTCGCCGTGAATTTCGAAGCGCCCATGGCGCTCGATGGCGCGCATGGCGTCGTCCTTGAGGTTGCCGGCGACGACGCCCGAAAAAGCGCGACGCAGGTCAGCGGCCAGCGCGTGGCTCGGCTGGTTTCGGTGCAGATTGAGGTTGGCCATCGTCGCGTGCGTCGGCCTAAACGGCTTCTGGAACTCGTTGGCAATGTGCAGCAGCCAATTGAAGTTGTAGGCGTCGTGCCGGCGCTTGCGAAATTCGCGCACGCCGTCGATGCCGCTTTTGAGTTCGCGCGCCACCTGCGCCGGCTCGTCGATCAGCACCTGATAGCGCGCCTGCGCGCCGGCGCCGAGCGTCCGCCCGATGAACTCGTCGATGCGCTGAAAGTAGCTGGCGCTGCTGCGCGGACCGGTAAGGATGAGCGGAAACGGCGTATCGGCGTTGTCCGGGTGGAGCAGGATGCCGAGCAAATAGAGAATTTCCTCGGCGGTGCCGACGCCGCCGGGAAAAACGACGATGCCGTGGCCAACGCGCACGAAGGCTTCGAGGCGCTTTTCGATGTCGGGCAGAATGACGAGCTCGTTGACAATCGGGTTGGGCGCCTCGGCGGCGATGATTCCGGGCTCGGTGAAGCCGAGGTAGCGGCCGCCGATGCGCTGCTTGGCGTGGGCGATCGTCGCACCTTTCATCGGCCCTTTCATCGCCCCCGGACCGCAACCGGTGCATACGTCGAGGCCGCGCAAGCCGAGCTGATAACCGACGAACTTGGTGTAGTCGTACTCCTCGCGGCTGATCGAATGCCCGCCCCAGCAGACGACTATATTGGGCGTCACCAGCGGGGTCAGGACGCCGGCGTGGCGCAAAATGTTGAAGACGGTGTCGGTCGCACCCTCGGATGTCGTGGCGTCAAAGCGCGGATTGCCGGCAATTTCGTCGTGAAGATAGACCACGTCGCGCAGTACGGCGAACAGATGCTCCCGGATGCCGGAGATCATCGTGCCGTCGACGAAGGCGTTGGCCGGCGCGCCCTTTATGTCGAGCTTGATGCCGCGCTCGCGGCAGATGACGCGGATGTCAAAATTCGGGTAGCGCTCGAGAAGCGCCTTGCCGTCGACAAGGTCGTTGCCCGAGTTGAGGACGGCGAGCGCACAGTTGCGAAAAAGCTGGTGCAGACCGCCACCGCTGCGGTCGAGCAGCGTGGCGGATTCGGCTCGCGAGAGAATCTCGAAGCGACCGGTGGGCGATACCTGGGCGTCGACGACGTCGGGGAACATGGCTTCATTTCGTGGGATTGGGGAACAAACGGGAACAAACGAGGGAGCAGGCGAGCGCGCCGGCCCGCCGCGGCAGAGGCCAGTCGGCGCGGGCGGCCGCTACTAACGCCCCCGGGATGGCAGCGCGTGGCTCAGTCCTCGATGCGGAACCCGACCTTGAGCTTGACCTGGTAGTGGGCAACCTTGCCGTCGACAACATGGCCGGTCGTGCCGATCACCTCGAACCACGAGATATGGCGAATCGTTTTGGCGCTTGTTTCAATCGCGTTGCGGATAGCCTCGTCGCTGCTTACTTGCGAAGAACCGACGATTTCGACGACCTTATAGACTCGATCTGACATTACACGCTCCGTTGCGGGTTAAGGCTCAATACTACCGCGACAAGCGAAGCTGTGCCAATGTCGGCTGCACCTCGGCGGCACTCGCCATGGACTGCCGCTCGCGCCGGCAGGAAGGAAAATGGCGCGCGTGAAATACCAGTTGCGATTTCTGCCACCAGATGACACGATCGAGCAAACCCTGCCGCCGTGCAGCTCGGCGCTTCGTTGCGCGACAAGAGGGCGGCACGCGACAAAATAGACAACAGAATAGATGGTGAC
>JBBRXI010000132.1:0-6765 GCA_038248575.1 Burkholderiales bacterium
CGATCTGGGCAAGCTCGAGGACGAAGCCGAGAAGAAGGAAGCCGAGCAGGCCGCCGACGAGTACAAGGAACTGCTCGACAAGATCAAAGCGACGCTCGGCGATAAGGTCAAGGACGTGCGCGTCACGCACCGCCTGACCGATTCGCCGTCGTGCATCGTCGCCGATGAGCACGATCTGGGCGGCAACCTGGCGCGCATCCTCAAGGCAGCCGGCCAGAAGGCACCGGACAGCAAGCCGATTCTTGAGATCAACCCGAAGCACCCGGCGGTGCAGCGCCTGAAATACGAGGAATCGCGTTTTGACGACTGGGCCAACCTGCTGCTCGAGCAGGCGACGCTCGCCGAAGGCGGAACGCTTGACGACCCGGCCGGCTTCGTCAAACGCATCAACGACCTGATGCTGGCGTTGTCAAGCAAGTAAGCGCAACAGCGGCTAGCCGCTTTCGACGCAGAGGGCGCAGAGGGCGCAGAGAAAGCGAAATTAAATGCTTGCTTTATCTCTGCGTCTCTGCGCTCTCTGTGTTGAAGGAGGTGCTTTTGAACGCAGCTTCAACACTGCTCACCGGCCTGGCGCCGATTATCGACGCCGGTATCGAGACGTTGATTCTCGGCAGCTTTCCCTCGCCGGCGTCGCTCGCCGCTGGCCAGTATTACGCGCATCGCCAGAATCAGTTCTGGAGCATCATGGCGGCGCTTACCGGCGAGCCGTTGCACGAACTTGACGCTGCGCTGCGCGCTCGGCGCTTGCTCGCTCACCGCTTCGGTGTCTGGGACGTCTATCGCGCTTGCCGACGCGAAGGCGCGCTTGACGCGGCGATCGAGGCCGCGCAGATCAATGACTTTTCGCGTTTGCAGAGCGTAGCGCCGTGCCTGCGGCGTGTCGGCTTCAACGGCCAAACGGCCGGCCGCCTGGTGCGGTTCATGAACGATGCGGGTTACACGACGCGCGTGCTGCCGTCGACGAGCCCGGCCTACACCCTGGCCTTCGCGCGCAAGCTGGAGATCTGGCGGGCGGCACTACTCGGCGATTGATTGCCGGTCGCGCAGCGTCCTCCATGACACCCGACAGGCTCTCAGGGTCGCGTGGTCAGGTTGTCCCGCAGGCACTGGCGGTGAGCGTCGCCGGTCTTGGCGGAGCACAATTGACGCGTTTTCTGGTGTTGCAGGCAACGCGCCGGGTCGGATGTTTTCTTGCAATTGAGCGTCTGCATCTGCTGGCTGAGGCAGCTCTTGAGCTGACTGCCGCTGCGGCCCGAACACGCTTCACGCGCCTTCTTCCGCGTCTCCTGCACCGCCTGGCACTGCGCTGCGTTTTGCGCGCGGCTGCAGTCGGCGACCGCCGAACGCTTGGCCGGCGCGCTGCTGCGGCTGCTTGCCGGTTCGTGCGGCGCTGTTGCGGTGACCGTTTCAACGAGCGCGAAAACACCGGGGACGCCGGCTGGACCTTGTTGCGCGATCGACGGCATGGCGGTCAGTGCAGCGCTTAGTGCAGCAAGGAATAACATTCTTTTCACAACATTCTCCAGGGGATGACAGGCGCAGCGCCAATGGCAGGCACTGTGCGCACAGACGTCCGATTGTACTGTACTAATCGGAGCGTTATTTCGCCGGCATTGAGTGGCGTGCGGCTTGTCGGGTATAGTTCTTCGATCATCTCTCAGGAACCCTGTTCATGTCGGACATTTCGGTCAACACCGAACCCGAACATCGCCTGTCCGTGGCAGAAGTCCTCGGCTTGCTGGTCGCCGACGGCGTCGTCGCCAAGGCTGACGCGAAGGCCCTGATTTCCGAGTCCCGCTTGAAGCGCCTGGTGGCGCATCCGCTAACCATCATTGCCGAGCAGAAGTGGAAATCGGCGATCGCGCCGCATCGCTCGCTGAGTCTCGACGAGCTGTCCGAATGGCTAGCGGCAAAAGTCGGCCTCGACTACTACCATATCGATCCGCTTAAAATCGACTTCACCGCGGTGACCGACGTCATGTCGAGTGCCTACGCGACGCGCTTCGGGATTCTGCCGGTGCAAGTGAATACCGCCGAAGTCGTCGTGGCGACCATCGAACCTTTTCTGCGCGACTGGGAAAAGGAGATCCAGGCGATCGTCAAGAAACGCATTCGCCGCGTGTTCGCCAGCCCGGCCGACGTCTCGCGTTATCTCGTCGAGTTCTACAACCTCGCGCGCTCGGTCAAAAAGGCGACGCAACTTGGCGGCCAGAGCGCCGGCCTGTCGTCGTTCGAGCAACTCGTCGAACTCGGGCGGACCAACAAGCAGTTCGACGCCAACGATCAGCACATTGTCAACATCGTCGATTGGCTCTGGCAGTACGCCTTCGAGCAACGGGCGAGCGACATTCACATCGAGCCGCGGCGCGAAATCGGCATCGTGCGTTTTCGCATCGACGGCGTGTTGCATCAGGTGTACCAGATTCCAATGAGCGTCATGGCGGCGATGGTCAGCCGCATCAAGATTCTCGGCCGCATGGATCTTGTCGAAAAGCGCCGGCCGCAGGACGGGCGGATCAAGACGCGGACGGCCGACGGTCAGGAAGCCGAACTGCGCCTGTCGACGCTGCCGACGGCTTTCGGCGAAAAACTCGTGATGCGCATTTTCGACCCCGAAGTGCTGGTGCGCAATTTCACCGACCTCGGTTTTTCCGACGACGACCAGGCGCGCTGGAAGGATATGTCGGAGCGGCCCAACGGCATCATCCTGGTCACCGGGCCGACCGGCTCGGGCAAGACGACGACGCTCTACTCGACGCTCAAGCAGCTCGCCACCTCGGCGGTCAATGTGTGCACGATCGAAGACCCGATCGAAATGGTCGAGCCGGCGTTCAACCAGATGCAGGTGCAGAACGCCATCGACCTCGATTTCGCGCAGGGCGTGCGGGCACTGATGCGCCAGGACCCGGACATCATCATGGTCGGCGAAATCCGCGATCTCGAAACCGCCGAGGTGACGATCCAGGCGGCGCTGACCGGCCACCTCGTGCTGTCGACGCTGCATACCAACGATGCGCCGGCCGCGGTCACGCGCATGCTCGACCTTGGCATTCCGTCCTATTTGATCAGCGCTACTGTACTCGGCGTCATGGCGCAGCGACTCGTCCGCCTGCTCTGCCCGAATTGCAAGAAATCGGTTCCGGCGACGCCCGAAGACGAAGCGATGTGGGACCGCCTGGTCGCGCCGTGGAAGGCCAACCGACCGAAGCATTTTCATCAGGCCGTCGGTTGCCTCGACTGCCGCATGACCGGTTATCGCGGACGCGTCGGTGTCTATGAAATTCTCATGCTCTCGCCGGACATGAGACAGGCGATCAGCGACGACGCCGACGTCGCGAAGATCCGCGATCTCGCTTATCGCGAGGGAATGAAGCCCTTGCGCATCTCGGGCGCCATGAAGATCGCCGCCGGCAGCACGACGCTCGCCGAAGTGTTCAAGGTTGCACCGCCGTCCGAGCGCTCGTAGGCCGAGTCGATGGACACGATGTGGCGGCCCGATTGACGCGCTGCTGACAATTCATCGCGCCCGGTCAGCTCTCCTTGCCGTCGATGCGCGCTTTCATCAGGTAAGGAATGTAGCGCCAGGCGAAAATCGAAAAGCCGGCGCACCAGCCCGCCGCAGCAAGGTAAATCGAATCGAGATAGCGTTCCGGGGCGATCTGCGGCGCAACGACGCGCGAGACAAAAGCGACGACCATGATCCATAACACCGCTTTATCAAGCCAGTCAAACGTCACCTTACGGCCGGTGTGACCCTTGGCAATGCGGATCAGCATTGCCGGAATGACGAGGCCCATCGCGCCGAGCGTGAAGACGTGGACCGACAGCGTTCCAATCCAGTGCACGTCGGCCATTGTGGCGAGAAATTCGAGCAGCAACTGGGCGACGATCGCCAGATAGCCGGCGATCATGATGCCGGTGTCGATCCGACGCAGCGCGAGATGCGGCTTCCAGAAGGCGAGGCGAACGGTGAGCAGCACGGCCAGCGCAAGCTGCATCCAGGCGGCGAACGACGCCGGCAAAAAAGCCGCAATGATAAGCAGCGCGCCGATCTGCTTGATCGTCCGGTCAAGGTGCACGTTACGCAGAATGTCCACGCCGAATACGCCTTTCATGAACTGGGTCAGCGTGCGTTCGAGCATGACCAGGAAAGCCAGGCGAAAGAGCGCCAGCGTCATGTTCGTGCCGAGCGCGAAATAATCGGCGCTGAGCATCAGGTTCTTGGCGACGAGAAAGAGCGGCAGCGCGATCAGGAAAAAATAATTGTCGGGATAGCTGTCCTGAGCGCGGTGGCGGATCAGCGACCAGAGCAGCAGTACGACGATGGAGAGCAGGAAGAGATTGCTCGCGAGCAGAAAGAGCGGGGCTGGCAGCTCGCTGGCGAACCACATTCCGGCGCGCTCGCAAAGCCATGCCGTGACGAGGTAGACGAGCACAGCGCCGTGGTAGCCGCGGATCTTCACCCAGTTCTTTGTCGCGGTAAGCAGAAAACCGCCGAGGACCGCCCAGCCAAAGCCGAAGAACATTTCGTGGGCGTGCCACTGGATCGGCGAGAATGACGCAAACTCAGCCGGCAGCTTCCCCGAAAAAATCAGGACCCAGAGTACCGGGAGGGCGAGCCCGGACAAGGCGGCGAGCGCGAAAAACGGGCGAAAGCCGACGAGCCACAGCGGATGTTGGGTGATCTTCATGACGTTCTCAATCAAAATGGCGCGGCAGCGAAAAAGCGCATGGCGTCGCCGCTTCGCGGGTGGGTGAAGGCGAGCATTTCGGCGTGTAGCAGCAGGCGACCGGCCTGCGCCCGGGCCGCCATGTCGGCGTAGAGCGTGTCGCCGAGAATCGGGTGGCCGAGGGCCTGCATATGCACGCGCAACTGGTGCGTGCGCCCGGTGTGCGGAGTCAGCTCGACGCGCGACGTGTCGCCCGTGGTGTCGTAGCCGAGCACGCGATAGCGCGTCAGCGACGGCTTTCCGGTCGCCAAATCGACTTTATGCAGCGGCCGGTTCGGCCAATCGACGACGAGCGGCAGGCAGACTTCGCCCGTCGTCTCGGCGAACTGCCCGGCGACGACGGCGACGTAACGTTTATCGACCTGCCGTTCCTGGAACAGCATGCTCAGTTCGCGGTGCATGGCCTTGCCACGCGCCAGAACGAGAAGGCCCGAGGTGTCGCAGTCGAGGCGATGGACGATCAGTGCGTCAGGGTAGATCGCGTGCACGCGGCTGATCAGGCAATCCTGCTTGTCGGCGCCGCGGCCGGGAACCGAGAGCAGACCGCTCGGCTTGCTGACGACGACCAGCGCGGCGTCAGCGTGGATCAATTCAAAGTTCGCCTGGTCGGGCGCGCTGCGGGTCGTCAGGGGCATAGGGCTCGCGCGATGGAGTGGGTCGGAGCGCCGGGCGTCCGGCAGGCCGGTATTGTCTCGCGAATGCGCGCTGCGCGCCGCGTCATGAAGTTCGTTACACTCGCAGGTTTCGTGCTGCGCTGCCGGTGCCTGGCGCGACGGGGCGTTTCACCGAACCTTGCCGATTGGTTTCATGAACAGTTTTCTGCACCACGTCGCACTCGCCGCTCCCTTCTTCACGCTGGTCTTCGTCGGTTATCTGCTGATGCGCTTTTCCGGCTGGCCGCGTTCGATGTCGGAGAACCTCTCGCAGTTCGTTTTTTCGGTGTTGATTCCGGCGATGCTGTTTCGCCTGGTCAGCGATTATTCAAAACTGCCGCCGGTCGACGCGCGCCTGATGATCGCCTTCTTCGGCGGTTGCTTGATCGTTTTTGCCATCGGTCGCCTGATCGCCTGGAAGCTTTTCGCGCTCGACGGCGTGTCGCAATCGGTATTTGCGCTCGGCGGTGTATTTTCCAATAACGTCCTGCTCGGCATGCCGCTCGCCACGGCGGCACTCGGCGAGGCGGCGATTCCTTCGGTCGCCCTGGTCATCGTCTTCAACGCGCTGATCCTGTGGACGCTGCTGACCGTTTCGATCGAATGGGCACGGCACGGCAGCTTCTCGGTGCACGGCTTCGCCAAGACCTTGCGCGGCGTGCTGACCAATCCTTGCGTCGCCAGCATTATCGCCGGCTTACTCGTAAGTGCCACCGGCCGGTCCTTGCCGACGGCCGTCGCCGTACCGCTCAACCTGCTCGCGCAGGCCGCTTCGCCGCTGGCGATGATCGCGCTCGGCATGGGCCTTGCTGAGTACGGGCTGCGCGGCGGCTGGCGAATCAGTATGGCGATCAGCGCCGTCAAACTGATCCTACAGCCGCTCGTCGTCTGGGGACTTGCCGAAGCGCTCGGCTTGCCGCTCATGGAAAAACGCGTCGTTGTCCTGCTCGCGTCGATGTCGCTCGGCGCCAATGTGTACCTGATGTCGCGGCAATTCAAGGTGCTCGAAGGCCCGATCGCCAGCAGCCTGGTCTTATCGACCGGTCTTGCGGCGCTGACGACGCCGCTGGTTATGACGCTGATCGACGTCGCGCTACACGCGCCCTGAGGCTCCCCGCTTATCCGAATAAATCGAAGTGGTTCATGAGCAGCATAACCATCGGGATCGTCAAGAGGCTGATCAGCGTCGTCACAGAGGTCATGACGGCTGCGTACTTGTAGTCGGCGTTGTAGGTCTTGGCGAGGATCGCCGTCTGCGTCATGATCGGCATCGACGCCTGGATGACGAAGACCTGCTTCATCAGCAAGGGCAACGGAACGAAGCGGCAGAGCGCGATGACGACGAGCGGGGCAAGGATGAAGCGGGCGCCGATCAAGCTTGC
>JBBRXI010000133.1:0-6747 GCA_038248575.1 Burkholderiales bacterium
CGTCGATCGAGGTCTGCGGCATGAGGCGGGCGGCGTGGCCGAAGTGCTTGGTCGCCGCGCTCTCGGAAAAGGTCCCGAGCGGCCCGAGAAAGGCGACGCTGAGCGGCTGCTCGAGCGCCAGGCAGGCCGACATCACTTCACGGAAAAACCAGGTCGTCGTCTCGTCGGAAAGCGGGCCGGGATTAATCTCCTGTATCCGGCGCAGGACCTGCGCCTCGCGTTCCGGGCGATAGATGAAGCCGGCGTCTCCCAGCGCCGACTTGATCTGCCCGACTTGCTGCGCGCAGCGCGCACGCCGGTTGAGGAGCTCAAGCAGCTGCGCGTCAAGGGCGTCGATCTCGCCGCGCACCACCGCAAGTCCCTGCACTGGTTCGCCGCTCATGGCGACGACCGGCGGCGTGTCGGGCAGCTCGTTCACGATCTACTCCGTCCGCGTATTTCCGGGCGGCACATCGCTGCCCGGCTCGGGGACGGTGTCCGCGTCGTCGTCGCTCTCGACGACTTTTTCGAGGCCGGCGAGTTTTTCGCCGTCATCAAGCGCGATCAGCGTGACGCCCTGCGTCGCGCGCCCGAGCTCACGAATCTCGCGCACCCGTGTGCGGATGAGCACGCCACCGGTGGTGATCAGCATGATCTCGTCCTCGTCGCGCACGAGGCGTGCGGCGACGACCTTACCGTTGCGTTCGCTTGCGGCGATGGCGATAACGCCCTGCGTGCCGCGCCCGGAATGGCGAAAATCGGCGAGCACCGTACGCTTGCCGAAACCGTTTTCGGTCGCCACGAGCACCGTTTCCTGATGGTTCTCGGCGACCAGCAGCGACAGCACCTGCTGTCCCTTGACGAGGCGCATGCCGCGCACGCCGCGCGCCGTGCGGCCCATCGGGCGGACGTCCTCTTCGTCGAACCAGACGGCCTTGCCGGCGTCCGAAACGAGAACGATCTCCTGCGTCCCGCGGGTGATCTCTGCGCCGATCAGGAAGTCGTCTTCGTCAAGCGCAACGGCGATGATGCCGGCCTTGCGCGGGTTCGAGAAATCGGAAAGCGGCGTCTTCTTGACCGTTCCCTGCGCCGTGCACATGAAAATGAACTGGTCTTCGACGAATTCCTTGATCGACAGGATGGCATTGATTTTCTCGCCCTCTTCGAGCGGGAACATGTTGACGATCGGCTTGCCACGACCGGTTCGTGTCCCCTGCGGCACTTCGTAGACCTTGAGCCAGTAGACGCGGCCACGGTTTGAGAAACAGAGAATGTAATCGTGCGTGTTGGCGATGAACAGGTGGTCGACGAAATCGTCTTCCTTGACCGCTGCCGCCTGCTTGCCGCGCCCGCCGCGCCGCTGTGCACGGTAATCGGTCAGCGGCTGCGACTTGATGTAGCCGGTATGCGAGAGCGTCACGACCATGTCCTGCGGCGTGATGAAATCCTCGATGCCGAGGTCCTGCGTGTTCATGACGATTTCCGAGCGCCGCTTGTCGCCGAACTGGGCGCGGATTCCGGTGAGCTCGTCGACGATGATCTGGCTGATCCGCTCGGGGCGCTCGAGAATATCCATCAGGTCGGCGATGCGTTCGAGCAGCTCGCCGTAGTCGGCGACGATCTTGTCGCGCTCGAGGCCGGTCAGGCGCTGCAAGCGCAGTTCGAGAATCGCCTGAGCCTGGGCTTCGGAAAGCAGATAGCCGCTCTTCGACAGGCCATACTCGAGCGCCAGGCCCTCGGGACGCGTTGCGTCAAGCTTGGAGCGCTCGAGCATCTGGCCGACGGTTGCCGATAGCCATAGGCGCGCCATCAGGCTGCGCCGTGCGTCGGCCGGCGTCGGCGAGGCCTTGATCAGGGCGATTATTTCATCGACGTTGTCGAGCGCGACGGCAAGGCCTTCCTGGATGTGCGCGCGCTCGCGTGCCTTGCGCAACTCGAACACCGTGCGCCGCGTAATGACTTCGCGGCGGTGCGCGAGAAAGCAGTCGAGCATCTGCTTAAGGTTCAGGAGGCGCGGCTGACCGTCGATCAGCGCCACCATGTTCATGCCAAAGGTATCCTGCAGCTGCGTCTGCTTGTACAGGCAGTTGAGCACCACCTCGGGGACTTCGCCACGCTTCAATTCGATGACCACGCGCATGCCCGACTTGTCCGATTCGTCACGCAGGTCGGAGATGCCTTCGATTCGCTTTTCGTTAACCAGCTCGCTGACCTTCTCGAGCAGCGTGCGCTTATTCACCTGGTAGGGCAGTTCGTCGATGATGATCGCCTGGCGGTCGTTACTGCCCTTGATCGGCTCGAAGTGCGTCTTGCCGCGCATGATGACGCGGCCGCGACCGGTGCGATAACCCTCGCGCACACCAGAGACGCCATAGATGATGCCGGCGGTGGGGAAATCGGGCGCCGGAACGATGTCGATCAGCTCGTCGATCGTCATTTCGGGATTGGCGAGCAGTGCGAGGCAGGCGTCAACCACTTCGTTCAGATTGTGCGGCGGAATATTGGTCGCCATGCCGACGGCAATCCCTGACGAGCCGTTGATCAGGAGATTCGGGATGCGCGCCGGCATGATCAGCGGTTCCTGCTCTGAACCGTCGTAGTTGGGCCCGAAGTCGACGGTTTCCTTGTCGATATCGGCGAGCAGTTCATGGCCGATACGCGCCATGCGCACTTCGGTGTAACGCATCGCCGCGGCGTTGTCGCCGTCGACCGAACCGAAATTTCCCTGACCATCGACGAGCATGTAGCGCAGGGAAAAATCCTGCGCCATGCGTACGATAGTGTCATATACCGCGGTGTCGCCGTGCGGATGGTATTTGCCGATCACGTCGCCGACGATACGCGCCGATTTCTTGTAGGCCTTGTTCCAGTCGTTCGACAATTCGTGCATCGCGAAAAGCACGCGGCGATGCACCGGCTTCAGGCCGTCCCTTGCATCGGGCAGCGCGCGCCCGACGATCACACTCATCGCGTAGTCGAGATACGAACGGCGCATCTCGTCTTCAAGGCTGACAGGCAGTATTTCTTTGGCGAAGAGTTCCACGGGCTGTTCCATTTTTGTCGGCTGATTGTGGCCAGCGGCGAACGACGAAGTCGACGTTTGCTGTCCTGACCAAACGTACGATTCTACCACGCCCGCATCGCCTGAGCCGCGCGGCGAAGGCGCCAAGAGGCTCGCTTTTTGCAGTTATGATGACGGGCAGCAGCAATGGCAACCTTGCGCTAATCGTGAGCGCTCGCGACGTCTGTAGCGGCGTCGACGCGGCCGGTCCGCAGTAAGCTGGCGCAGCGCCGACTTGCCAATGTAATTCCTGCACTGGGGGAACCGAGATCATGACCACCGCCATAGACCTCCTCATCGAAGCGGCCTGGATCGTTCCCGTCGAACCGGACGGTGTCGTCCTCGAAAATTACGCGGTTGCCGTCGACAAAGGGCGAATTGTTGCAATTATGCAACAGTGCGAGGCGACGACCTGTTTCGCGCCCCGCGAGGTAAAGAAACTTCCACGGCACGTCCTTATACCCGGACTCGTCAACCTGCATACGCACGCGGCGATGACGCTGCTGCGCGGACTGGCCGACGACCTGCCTTTGATGGAATGGCTGGAGCAGCATATCTGGCCGGCCGAGGCGAAACACGTATCGGCGCAATTCGTTTATGACGGTACTTTGCTCGCCTGCGCCGAAATGCTGCGCGGCGGAGTCACCTGCTTCAACGATATGTATTTCTATCCCAAAGCCGCCGCCGAGGCGTCCATCGCCTCGGGAATGCGCGCGGCAATCGGTCTCATCAGCGTCGATTTCCCGACGCCCTACGCCGCCGACGCCGACGACTATCTTGCCAAGGGACTCGCCGCCCGGGACGAGTTTCTCGACCAGCCCCTGCTCAGTTTTTGCCTCGCGCCGCACGCCCCCTATACAGTTAGCGACAGCAGCTTCACCAAGGTGCTCACGCTCGCCGAACAATGCAACCTGCCGATTCATGTCCATCTACATGAAAGCAAAGAAGAAATCGACGCAAGCATACGCTGCTTCGGGGTCCGGCCGCTCGCCCGCTTGCACCATCTCGGGCTGCTCAGTCCGGGCTTGATCGCCGTGCACGGCGTCCATGTCAACGCCCAGGACATCGCCTTACTCGCTCAGCACGGCTGCTCGATTGCCCACTGCCCGACGTCGAACCTGAAGCTCGGCAGTGGCATTGCGCCGATCGTCGCGCTGAGCGAGCAAGGCGTCAATATCGGCCTTGGCACCGATGGCGCGGCGAGCAACAACCGCCTCGACATGTTCCAGGAAATGCGCCTTGCCGCCCTGCTCGCCAAAGGCTTGAGCGGCCGCCCCGAGGCCGTCGGCGCGCATCAGGCATTGCGCATGGCGACACTCGGCGGCGCGAGAGCGCTCGGGCTCGACAGCGAAATCGGCTCGATCGCCGTTGGCAAAGCTGCCGATCTATGTGCGGTGTACAGCACAGAACTCGGATTATTGCCGTGCTACGATCCATTGTCGGTGCTGATCTATGCAGCAGGACGAGAGCATGTCAGTGACGTCTGGGTAGCCGGAAAAAGGCGCGTTGCAGACGGTTGCTTGCTGGAAAATAATGAAATTGAGTTGATAAATCTCGCGTCTTTGTGGCAAAATCGAATCCGTCCGCGCACCATGTGAACAAGTTCTACCAACAACGAGGCGTAACAAGCCATGCGGACAATAAACCGCAGGCTACAACTAACGAGGTAAATCGAGATGAAAAACACCGTAAAGCATTCCATTTTGGCCGTGCTGGCTACCATTGGCCTTTGTGCCTCGTTGGCTCAAGCACAAACTGTCAATAGCGTCTACGTCATCGACGGCCGTGGCCAAGTGGCGACAAGTGGTACTGGTCTATGCTGGCGCACCTCCTTCTGGACTCCGGCGGCTGCCGCCACCGATCCGAATGGGTGCAAGTGCGATAAGGACCTGCTGCCGAAGGACGTCTGCGAACCGAAGGTCGCTGCTGTTGCGGCCGCTCCTATGAGTCCTGCTCCCGCTGCTCCTGCGCCTGCTCCCGCCGCCCGCCCGATGGGTGCCAAGGTGACGCTCGCCGCTGACGCGCTGTTTGATTTCAACAAGGCGACGCTGCGTCCGGAAGGCCGTGCCAAGCTGGACGACGTTGCCGCCAAGTCGAATAGCCTAGTTCTTGAAGTCGTGATCGCCGTCGGTCATGCTGACCGCATCGGTGGCACCGCTTACAATCAGAAGCTCTCCGAGAAGCGCGCTGCTTCGGTCAAGGATTACCTGGTGAGCAAGGGTATCCCGGCCAACCGCATCTACACCGAAGGCAAGGGCGAGAAGCAGCCGGTCACCAAGATGAGCGATTGCAAGGGTCCGAAGAGTGCCAAGGTCATCGCTTGTCTGCAGCCTGACCGCCGCGTTGACATCGAGATCATCGGCACCTCGAAGTAATTCAGCCGTCCCAAAAAAAGCCCTGCCTCGGCAGGGCTTTTTTGTTTTCACCCAGCCTGAGGCTCTGCGCGCCATGCTCAACGCCGACCAGAACGAACTCGATAAATTCAGCCAGTTGGCGCATCGCTGGTGGGATCCGAACAGCGAATTCAAACCGCTTCACGAGATCAACCCGCTGCGTCTCGATTGGATCGCCAGTCACGTCGAACTTTCCGGGATGAAAGTTCTCGACATCGGCTGCGGCGGAGGCATTCTTTCCGAGAGCCTCGCGCGACGTGGCGCGATGGTGACGGCGATTGACCTGTCCGAGAAAGCACTTGGCGTCGCTCGCCTGCACCTGCTCGAAAGTGGGCTCGAAGTCGACTACCGAAAGATTTCGGCCGAAGACTTCGCCGCCGAATCGGCCGGTGTGTTCGACGTCATCACCTGTATGGAAATGCTCGAGCATGTGCCGATTCCGGCGAGCACAATTGCCGCGTGCGCGGCACTCGCCAAGCCCGGTGGCCACGTATTCTTTTCAACCATCAGCCGAAATCTGAAGGCTTATGCACTGGCCGTTGTCGGTGCCGAATACGTGCTCAAAATTCTACCCAAGGGAACGCATGATTATGCGAGGTTCATCAAGCCATCGGAGTTGTCGCGCTGGGCAAAAGCTTGCGGACTCGAGCCTGACGAACTGATCGGCATGACTTACAACCCATTCACCAAGCGTTACAGCCTGGGCAGCAATACCGACGTCAATTATCTGCTGCACACGGTCAGAGCTGCGTAGATCGCTCGCTCGCGGCGTCGAGGAAAATAGCACGGCCGCCGCGATTGGCGCGTGCTAAAATCAACGCTCTGCTGAAACTTTTCAGTTGCTGGTCCGTCAAAAGACTATCTGCAAATTGGGGGCGACCTGGCTTCGACGTGGGTTACAAAGCAGCGCAGGGCATACCGAGGACCAGTGACCTCGTAAATCCATCTGGAAACTACTAAACGCAAACGACGAGCGTTTCGCTCTAGCCGCTTAAGGCTAGTAAGCCGCTGCACCGGGTTGTCGGTAGCCCGGGTCTCGCAAGAGACAGCAGTGTCATTTTTACCGAATCGTGCCTTGCCGGGCTACTTGGTGAGGAGCTAAAAAATAGGTAGCTGGTTGTCGGTTGAGCCTGTGCGTCGGCGTAACGGCAACGAGAATACAAAGACGTCACTACACACGTAGAACTGATCGTAGAAGACTTCCGGACGCGGGTTCGATTCCCGCCGGCTCCACCATAAAGTGAAATCCCAACCCTTATCGGTTGGGATTTTTTTTGCTAATTCCACCAGTGTTGGCGCGGCATCTAGACGCTA
>JBBRXI010000134.1:0-6735 GCA_038248575.1 Burkholderiales bacterium
AGGCACGACAGATCTCCGCCTTCTTCTTCTGGAGCGCCTGGGCCGCTGTCGCGCGCCGGCCGAACGAGACCGTCTCCTACACGAACAACTGGCCTCACGAGCCGCTCGTCGGCAATCGCCCGTCGGGCGGCCGGCGCTGCCGCTGGCGTGCGCTCCTCGCTGCGCCGCCGCGCCTGGTAATCGGCCCAGTCCTGGTAACCGCCGGCGTACTCGTGCCAGAAACCGTCGCCTTCGGCGGCGATCGTCTGGGTCACGACGTTATCGAGGAAAGCGCGGTCGTGGCTGACGAGGAACAGCGTGCCGCTGTAGTCCTGCAGCAATTGCTCGAGGAGCTCGAGCGTTTCGATGTCAAGGTCGTTGGTCGGTTCGTCGAGGACGAGGACGTTGGCCGGCCGCGCGAAAAGCCGGGCGAGCAGCAAGCGATTGCGCTCGCCGCCCGAGAGCGATTTGACCGGCGAGCGCGCGCGTTGCGGGGCGAACAGAAAATCGCCGAGATAGCCGATGACGTGCTTCTTTTCGTTGCCGATCTCAACGAAATCAGAGCCCGGCGAGATGACGTCGACGAGCGCCGCTTCCTCGTCGAGCTGGGTGCGAAACTGGTCGAAATAGGCGACCTGGATCTTGGTGCCGAGGCGCACGCGGCCGGCGTCGGCCTCGAGTTCGCCCAGGATCAGGCGGAGCAGCGTCGTCTTGCCGGCGCCGTTCGGCCCGATCAGACCAATCTTGTCGCCGCGCTGCAAGCGGCAGGAAAAATCGCGGACGACCTTGAGTTCAACGCCGTTACGGCTAAAGCTCTTGCTGACGCCGTCGAGTTCGGCAACGAGCTTGCCGCTCTTGTCGCCGCGATCGAGCGCAAGACCGACCTTGCCTTGGCGCTCGCGCCGCGCCGCCCGGTCGCGACGCAACTGTTCGAGGCGCAGCACCCGCCCTTCGTTGCGCGTTCGCCGCGCTTCGACGCCCTTGCGGATCCACACCTCCTCCTGGGCGAGGAATTTGTCGAACTTGGCGTTATTGACCGCCTCGTCGTGCAGCATCGCTTCCTTGCGCGCTTGATAGGCGCTGAAGTTGCCGGGGAACGAGAGCAGCCGCCCGCGATCGAGTTCGACGATGCGCGTGGCAACGCGATCTAGAAAACGTCGGTCGTGGGTGATGAACAGGATGGCGATGTTCGAGGTGATCAGGAAGTCCTCGAGCCATTCAATGGCGCCGACGTCAAGGTGATTGGTCGGCTCGTCAAGGAGCAGCAGATCGGGTGAAATGGCCAGTGCCTGCGCCAGCGCCAGGCGTTTCTTCTGGCCACCCGAGAGCGTTCCGACGCGCGCCTCGGCGTCGAGCGAAAAGCGCTGGATGACGCGTTCGGCCTGCGCCTCGAAGGACCACGCGTTGCATGCCTCGAGCTTGCTTTGCAAGGCCTGCATGCGCTCGAGCAGCGCCTCGTGGTCGCTGCCCGGCTCGCCCATGGCGTGCGCCACCGCGTGGTACTCGGCGAGTAGCGTCGAGACCTCGCCCATGCCGGCGACCACTGCCTCAAAGACCGACAGTTCGGGGTCGAAAGGTGGCTCCTGCGGCACGTATCCCATGCGCATTCCCGGCTGCCACCAGACGCTTCCATCGTCGAGCGAGCGCTGCCCGGCCAGTGCGCGCAGCATCGACGATTTGCCGGTGCCGTTGCGGCCGATCAGTGCGACGCGCTCGCCGGGGTCGAGCTGAAAATCGGCGTGGTCGAGAAGCGGTACGTGGCCATAGGCGAGCGATGCATCGGACAAAATCAGTTGCGGCATGAGGTGGGTTTACTTTCCGGGGGCTTGGGACAGGGCCTTGAGGTCGGCGATGATCTCGGCAGAATGCTTCGCGGTGTCGACCTTCAAGTAGATTTTCGCCATTTTACCCTGCGCGTCGATGAGGAAGGTGTAACGGCGGGCAAAGCGCGCGACCTTCAGTCGGAAGAAGCGCCGTAGCGCCTGGCCACCGCGCCGTCACTGTCGGCGAGGAGCGAAAAAGGCAAATGATACTTTCTGCCGAAGCTGGCGTTGGTAGCACTGGAATCGATGCTGACCGCGACGACCTGCGCGCCGAGCCGGTTGATCTCGGCGCGGTCGTCACGAAAACTGCACGCCTCTTCGGTGCGCCCCGGCGTATCGTTCTTCGGATAAAAATAGAGTACCGGCCATTGGTTACGCAGGCCGTCGAGAGCGACGGTTTTCCCGTCCTGATCGGCGAGTGCAAAAGGCGGCGCGACGCTGCCGACCGCCGGCACCTCGTCGGCCAGCGCGACCTTCATTCCGAACAACACGAGCAGCACGAGCCACAGCCGTTTGATCGTCGTCGTTGTCCACAAAACTGGCGGCTGGGCGCCGCGTCGCGCTAGAATACGCCCCGACCTCCTCGTAGCATAATGGATAGTGCACGCGCCTCCTAAGCGTGAGATATGGGTTCGATTCCCGTCGAGGAGGCCATCCCGGCCGAAACATTCCAAAGGCATTTTAGACCGCCAGCGTCTGTTTTTTGCCAGTCGCGCCGGCCGCGTTCGCGCCCGCGACGATTACAGACGCGCGGCGAGGATCTGCGTCAGCTCGGCGTCCGACAATTCGATCGGGTTGGTTTTCATGCTCGAACCACGGCTGGCGGCGACGATGCGCGGCAGATCGCCTTCGCCAATGCCGTATTGCGACAGGCGCGGCAGCGCCAATTCGCGCTCCCAGCTGCGCAGCACGGCGACGAGGATGCGCCGCGCTTCGGCGCCGTTAAGCCCTTTTTGCCTCGCGAAACGGCGGCCGATCTCGGCGTATTTGGGCAGCGCCGGGTGGTCCGCAGCGCGCGCTTCGAGCGCCGCGACATTGATCTGCGTCGCGCTCGCGACGAGCGTTCCGCAGACGACGCCGTGAGGAATCGGGAAGAAGGCGCCGAGCGGCGAAGCCAAGCCATGTACCGCGCCGAGTCCGGCCTGCGCAAGGCAGATCCCCGAACACAGCGAGGCATAGGCCATCTGCTCGCGCGCCGCGGCCGACTGCTGGCGATAGAGCGCCGGTAGCGCGTCGCGCACGGCCATGAGGCCCGAGCGTGCGAGGGCGTCGGTCATCGCGTTGGCGCGTGTAGACACAAAGGACTCGAGCAGCTGGGTGAAGGCGTCCATGCCGTCGGCGGCGATCAGCGCCGGAGGACAACTGGCGAGCAGATCCGGATCGACGATCGCCCACTCGGCGACGAGCTTTTCGTCACGAAACGATTTCTTGAAGCCGCCGGGCGTCGACAGCACGGCGTTCCTGGTCGCCTCCGATCCGGTTCCGGCCGTCGTCGGCACGGCGATGAACGGCGTCGCCGGTCCGCGGTAGGGCAACTCAGGGCCGACGCCTTCGAGATGCTCGAGCACCGAGTTGCCCGGCCGCAGCAGACTGGCAATCGCTTTTCCGGCGTCGAGCGCGCTGCCGCCGCCGATGCCGACGACGGCGTCAAAATGCGTCGCGCGCAGCGCGGCGACCGTTTCATCGACGAAAGCGGGCGACGGCTCGCCGGCGACCTTGACCTGCTCCCACGACAGGCCGCGCTCGCGCAGGCTGTTTAGCAGCGCCACGCCGGACGCCGATTCGGCAAACGAGCGCGCGCCAGTGACGAGCAGCACCTGCGTGCCGTATGCGGCGGCGATACCGGGCAGCTTGTGCACGGCACCGCTGCCGAACTCGATGCGCGGCAGGCGGACGATTGAAAAACTGGAAAGCGGCAAAATCGGCGCGCCAGGATCGCTCATTCGGGAAACACTCCGTTCATCGGCTCGCCGCGGCGCGGCTCGGCCATCATGCCGGCGACGCCATCGCGCCAGGCGAGGTAATGCGGCAGGCCCTTGTGCGCGGCGGCGTCGGCGGCCGACGCGTAGGCCTCGTAGAGAATGAAGCGCGTCGGGTCGTAAGGCGACTGCAGCACGTCGAAACGGCGGTTGCCCGGCTCGCCGAGCGCGCCCTGGTGATTGGACCGCGTCGCGGCGATGAAGGCATCGACGCAATCGCCCTTGACGTGAACGTGCACCAGCGTGACGTGCATAGCGCTCTCCTCGGATTTTCGCGACAAATTGTATCCGCGGCGCTGCCTCAGACGTAGGCAACGAGGTCGGACAGTCCGGCGATGAAGGTCACCCGCTCGGCAATGTCCTCGGGAACGCCGACCCGATCGTGCAGCGAAAAAACGTGCATGCCGGCAGCGACCCCGGCGACGAGTCCCGGGATGCTGTCTTCGACGACGGCGCAGTACTTTGGCGGGTGACCGAGGGCCTCAGCCGCTTCGAGAAACAGACGTGGATCGGGCTTGAAATAGCCGCTCTCGTAAGCGCTGAAAATGCGCTCGCCGACAAAGGGCAGTAGTCCGGTGAGGTCGAGTGTCAGTTCGACCTTTTCGCGCGGGCCGTTGGTCGCCACGGCAAAGGGGATTTCGAGCCGGCTCAGCAGATCGTAGGCACCGGGCATGGCATTGAGATTTTCCTTGAAAACCTCGGTCGACATCGCGCGATAGCGCTTGGTGAAGTCCGCTTCGAAGTTCGCCGGTTTGTCGGACAACTGGGATCCCAGCCAGGCCGTGATATCGGCCATCCGCACGCCGCGAAAGCGGCTGTGCGCTTCTTCCCTGGTCAGCCGCACGCCGACGGCCTCGGCCATCGCGTGCAGAACGTCCATAGCTGGAATTTCGCTATCGACCAGAGTCCCGTCGCTGTCGAAGATGAGCGCCCGTATTTCTTTAGACATCGCTACCTTTCTCATAAAAAATCGGTGCCGCGCAACGCGAAAACGGACAACTTCGTCGTCTCGTCGCTTATTGGCCGCCGCTGGCCGGCGCCAAACGCCGCCCGAGGCGATTGACCCACAAGGAGGTGAGGATCACCGATCCGCCGAGCGCGAGGCTGGGCAGGTTGGCGTTGCGGTTCCAGATGAGGACATTGACCAGGAGCCCGGCGGGGACGTGCAATTCGTTCATCACGGCCAGCGCGCCGGCGTCGACCTGCGTGCTGCCCTTGACCCACCAAAACATGCCGAGCGCCGTGGCAAAAAGCCCCATCCACAGCAGAACGCCCCATTGCACGATCGTATGCGGCATGCGACTGGCGTCGCCGAAGAGCAGGTACGACGGCAACGCGAGCAATAGCGCGCCGAAAAAGAAGTGACCGAAGAAGCGCGACAAGCGCTGCTCGCTTGGATAACGCAGCAACAGGTTGCGGCAGAGCACCTGGCCGGCGGCGAAGGTCGCGTTGGCCAGTTGCAGCAGCAGAAAGCCAATAATGTAGTCACCCTCGAGCCGCTTGAAGCGGATGATGACGCCGCCGGCGACGGCGACCGCCGCGGCGAGCAGCGCCCAGGGATTGAAGCGACGCGCCAGCGCGTCGTCGAACAGCGTCACGTAGATCGGCGTCAGTACTGTAAATAGCAGCACCTCGGGCACGCTGAGCAGTTCGAAGCTGCGGTACAGGCACAGATAGGTGACGCCGAACTGCAGCGCGCCGGCCAGCCAGAAGCCGCCGAGCAGCGGCAGCGGCAGGCCGCGCCAGATGGTAAACGGGGCAAACACGGCGATGGCGACGAGAACGCGCATGAGCACGGCGAAGTCGCTATCGACCTGGCCGGCGAGGTATTGACCGATCAGGCTGAAAGAGAAGGCCCAGACAACGGTAACGGCGATGAGGTAACGCATGGAAAAAAGCCTGAAAAACGCATTGAGGGCGGATCATCGCAGGAAGTTCGGGGCGCTGCAAACCGCTTCGCCCGAGCCGAGGGGGCGCGTGAACGCCGTTCTCGCCGGCTCCCGGCCAGCGCGCGCTAGCGCACAGGACGGCAGGCCGATTCCGATTATGATGCTGCGATGACACCGCTAACCTCCGACACGCCAGGTGCCGCCCGGCGCAGCGCAGGCAAACGATAAGGAGTGAGTATGGCTATCCTTAGCCCACGCGCGCTGCGCATACTCCGACACCCGGCGGCGTTCGCCCTATGCACGCTCCGCGGTTTCAGCAAAAACCAGGGACTGCTGCTCGCCGGCGCAGTGGCCTATTACGCGCTGCTGTCGATCGTGCCGATGCTGATCCTCTCGGTTGTCGCACTCTCGCACCTCGTGGATCAGAGCGATCTGCTGAGGACGCTCGGCCGTTCGCTCGAGTGGCTGGTGCCCAGCCAGTCAGAGGCCGTCCTCGCCGACATAGCGGGCTTCCTCGAGAACCGTGTTGCTTACGGTACGGTCCTGCTCGTCACGATGATCTTCTTCAGCTCGGTCGCCTTCTCGGTTCTCGCGAAAGCAATGTCCATTATCTTCTCCCACCATTTGACCGTCAGTAAACGCCATTTCGTCGTCTCAGCCCTCCTGCCGTACAGCTTTGTGCTTCTGCTCGGGATCAGCCTGCTCGGCATGACGCTCGTCTCGATCACGCTCGCCAGCATGGCCAAGGAGAGCGTTGAACTGTTCGGCCGCGACTGGTCGCTCAGCGGCGTCTCCGGCGGCCTTCTCTATGTCCTCGCACTGATTGGCGAGGTTTTCATCGTTTCGGCACTCTATCTCGTCATGCCGATCCGGCGCATACGGCTGAGCCATGCGCTGATTGGCGGCTGCACCGCGACGGTACTCTGGGAGATCATCCGGCACGTCCTCGTCTGGTTCTTCACACACCTGTCCAGAGCCAGCGTCGTCTACGGTTCGCTGACGACGGCGGTGGTCGCCCTGTTAAGCCTTGAAATTGCCGCCACGCTGCTGCTTTTCGGCGCGCAG
>JBBRXI010000135.1:0-6727 GCA_038248575.1 Burkholderiales bacterium
GACAGCCCGCCCCTCTCTGAGTCTCTGAGTCTCCGAGTGTCAGAGTCTCCGTGGCGGTGATCGGTCTGGACGGCTTAGACCAGCGCGTCCTCGGCGGCGGCTTCTTCCTGCTGCTGCAGCGCCCACATCTGCGCGTAGCGGCCATTCGCCGCGAGCAGCGCGAAATGCGTGCCGCGTTCGACGATGCGTCCGCCATCCATGACGAGGATCGTATCGGCGTTCATGATCGTCGACAGCCGGTGCGCGATGACGAGCGTTGTTCGTCCGCGCGCCGCGTTATCGAGACTCGCCTGGATGGCCTTTTCGGTTTTCGAGTCGAGCGCCGAGGTTGCCTCGTCGAAAATGAGCAGCGGCGGATCCTTGAGCAGCGCGCGGGCGATTGCTACGCGTTGCTTCTCGCCACCCGAGAGCTTGAGCCCACGTTCGCCGACGCGCGTCTCGTAGCCGTCCGGCAAGCGCTCGATAAAGTCGGCGAGCTGGGCGGAGCGGGCCGCGGTGAGCACCTCGTCGCGGCCCGCCTGCGGCCGTCCGTACTGGATGTTGTAATAGATGCTGTCGTTGAACAGCACCGTATCCTGCGGCACGATGGCGATCGCCGCGCGCAGACTCGTCTGCGTCAACTGGCGCAGATCGCGGCCGTTGATCTCGATGCGGCCGGCGTCGACGTCGTAAAAGCGGTAGAGCAGGCGGGCGAGTGTCGATTTTCCCGACCCCGATTCGCCGACGACGGCGACGGTATGGCCACAGGGGATCTCGAAGCCGACGTCGAACAGGATCTGGCGCTTGGCCTCGTAGGAAAAATCGACCGCGGCAAAGCGCACGCTGAGCGGTCCTGGCGCGAGCGTCGCCGCTCCCGGCGCGTCGGCGACCTCGCCGTCGACGGCGAGCAGGTCGAAGAGGCGTTCGATATCGGCCAGCGACTGGCGGATCTCGCGGTAAATCACGCCGAGAAAGCTCAGCGGCATGTAGAGCTGGATGAGGAAGGCGTTGACCAGGACGAGGTCGCCGATCGTCATGCGGCCGTCGACGACGCCGGCCGCGGCGCGCCACATCATCGCCGTGACGCCGAGCGCGATGACGATCTGTTGGCCGAGGTTGAGCCAGGAGAGCGAGATCTGGCTCTTCGTTGCCGCCTCCTGCCAGTTGAAGAGCTCGTTGTCGTAGCGGCGCGCCTCGAACGCTTCGTTGTTGAAGTATTTCACCGTCTCGTAATTGAGCAGGCTGTCGATGGCGCGCGAATTGGCCGCTGAATCGGTGTCGTTGACTTCCCGCCGCAGGCCGATCCGCCAATTGCTGACCTTGACTGTGAACACCACGTAAGCGGTCAACGAGACCAGCGTGATGATGACAAAGCCGCGGTCGTACTTGATGATCAGAATGCCGAGCACAAGGGTAATTTCGACCAGCGTCGGAAAGATCGAGTACAGCGCGTAGCTGATCAGGCTCGATATCGACCGGCTGCCGCGCTCGATATCGCGCGATACGCCGCCGGTCTGCCGTTCGAGATGAAACCGCAATGACAGCGCATGCAGATGGCGGAAGACCTCCAGCGCGAGCCGGCGCACGGCCTGCTGCGTGACGCGGGCGAAGAGGATTTCGCGCAGTTCGGTCAACAGCGAGGTCGAAAAGCGCAGCACACCGTAGAGCGCGAGCAGCAGCAGCGGCAGCGCGAGCGGCAGTTGCGCGCTCGTCAGACCGTCGATCATCGCCTTGAAGACCATCGGCACGGCGACGGTCGCCAGCTTGGCGGCAATCAGGCAGGAGAGTGCCAGTACGACGCGCCACTTGTACTGCCAGAGGTAGGGGACGAGGCCATGCACCGTTCGCCAGACGTGCGAATCGCCGGCCGGGCGTTCGGCGCCCGGGCGCGGCGGGGAATAGGAACGGGAGGAGGAGCGGGATGAATGGCGCATGGTCGAAAGGCGATTCTCTCACGAGGCAGCGCGCCATGCCGCGATGGCCTTTTCCGTGAGTCTTGCCGCGACTGAAACAAACGTTTAATAGTGCGGTCGAACGGCTTCACTCACCGAGGCTGATCGCCGTGCCAGATCCCAACCCTGATCCGCGTGGACGCATTCTCGACGTCGCCGAACGCGAGTTCATGGCGCACGGTTACGAGCGCACGTCGCTGCGCGTTGTCACCGCGGCCGCCGCGGTCAATCTCGCCGCCGTCAATTACTACTTCAAATCGAAGGAAGGCCTGTTGTGCGCGGTCTTCCGCCGCCGCCTCGGCTGGCTTAACCGGGAGCGTCTGGCGGCGCTTGACGTGCTCGAGCGGCAGGCCGGCGGCGCGCCGCTCAAGCCCTCGCAGGTCCTCGAAGCCTTCTTCGGCACGCTGCTGCGCATCGGCGAGGACGAAGCGCTCGGTGGAATGACTTTCCTGCGCCTGCTCGGGCGCACGCTGACCGACCCGGCCGAGTTCATCAAGACCTTCTTTGCCAGCGAATACGCCGAAGTGATCGCTCGCTACAAGGAGGCGCTGTTTCGCGCGCTGCCCGAGGTGCCGCGCGCCGAGATCGTCTGGCGCCTGCATTTCATGCTCGGCGCCATGTCCTACGCGATCGCCGGAACCGACGTGCTCGAAGTGATCACCGGCGTCGAGATCACTGAGCTCCGCGCTTCGGACGACGCGGGCGACAGCAACACGCGCAGTGAAGCCAAGAAACTCGCTGAGCGGCTGATGCCCTTCCTGCTCGGCGGCTTGCGCGCACCGCTCCCCGCTTCAGCCAGCGCAGCGAGCGCACACTCGGCGCTGCGCAATGGCGCCACGCGGACCTTATCAGCGGAGAAAAAAACATGATGGTGTACCTTATCGCCCTGCTTTTCGCGCTGCTTGTCGCCGGCGCCGTAGTCGTTTTGGCGATCCGTCCGCTGCGCCGCGAGCTGCTCACGCAAAGACTGTTTACGACCTACAAGAGCCTGCTGCCGCAGATGTCCGCTACCGAGCGCGACGCGCTCGAAGCCGGTACCGTGTGGTGGGAGGGCGAACTCTTTCGCGGTAACCCCGACTGGCAAAAACTGCTCGCCTATCCGGTGCCGCGCCTGTCGCCCGCCGAACAGGCGTTCATGGACAACGAAGTCGAACAGGTGTGCGCGCTCGTTGATGACTGGCAGGTGACCGGCGAACTTTTCGATATGTCGCCGCAGGCGTGGACCTTCATCAAGGAAAAGGGCTTTCTCGGTCTGATCATCCCGAAGGCGTACGGCGGCCTCGGCTTTTCGGCCTACGGCCACGGGCAGGTAGTGACCAAACTGTCGACGCGCTGTTCGGCGCTCTCGATCACGGTGATGGTGCCGAACTCGCTCGGCCCCGCTGAGCTACTGCTCAACTACGGCACCGACGAACAGAAACAGTACTACCTCCCGCGCCTGGCGCGCGGCGTCGAGATACCGGCCTTCGCGCTAACGTCGCCGTGGGCCGGGTCGGACGCCGCGTCGATTCCCGATTACGCCATAGTCTGTCGCGGCCAATGGCAGGGCCGTGACGTGCTCGGCATGCGCGTGACCTGGGACAAGCGCTATATCACGCTCGGTCCAATCTGTACGCTGCTCGGGTTGGCGTTTCGCCTTTACGACCCGGAACGACTGCTCGGCGGCAAGAACGACCTCGGCATCACCTGCGCGCTCGTTCCGCGCGATACGCCGGGCGTTGACATCGGCCGCCGCCACTTGCCGCTCAACGCCATGTTCATGAACGGGCCGACGCGCGGCCAGGACGTTTTTCTGCCACTCGAGGCGATCATCGGCGGGCCAAAAATGGCCGGTCACGGCTGGCGCATGCTGATGGAGTGCCTGGCCGCCGGGCGCTCGATTTCTTTGCCCTCGTCGAGCGTCGGCATGGCGCAACTGACGGCACGCAGCGTCGGTGCCTACGCCCGCGTGCGCAGCCAGTTCAAGATGGCCATCGGCCGTTTCGAAGGCGTTGAAGAGGCGTTAACGCGCATTGGCGCCTATACCTACATGATGAACGCCGTGCGCACGTTTACGGCCAGTGCCATCGACCTCGGCGAGAAGCCATCGGTCGCTTCGGCGATCGCCAAATACCATGTCACCGAACGCGCGCGCCAGGTGGTGAACGACGGAATGGACGTCATCGGCGGCAAGGGCATCTGCCTTGGGCCGTCGAACTTTCTCGGCCGCGCCTATCAGCAGCTACCGATCAGCATCACCGTCGAGGGTGCCAACATACTGACGCGCAGCCTGATCCTCTTCGGTCAGGGCGCGATCCGCTGCCATCCCTATGTGCTCAGGGAGATGCAAGCGGCGCACAATCCCGACACCCGCCAGGGCCTTGTCGATTTCGACCAGGCCTTGTTTGGTCACGTCGCGTATACCGCGCGCCACGGCCTGCGCGCGCTGGCCATTGGTCTGACCGGCTCGCGCTTTGTCGCCGTCCCCGACGGCGTCGCGCCGGAAGCGCGCCGCTATTACCAGCAGCTCACCCGCTTCTCGTCGGCCTTTGCTTTTCTTGCCGACATCTCGATGCTGGTCATGGGCGGCGAACTCAAGCGCCGCGAAAAGCTTTCGGCCCGGCTTGGCGACATTCTGTCGATGATGTACCTCTGTTCGGCGACCTTGAAGCGCTACGAGGGCGAAGGCCGTCAGGCCGCCGACGCGCCGCTCATGCACTGGGCGATCTGGGACGCGCTGTACAAGGCGCAGATGGCCTTTGACGGCGTCATCGCCAACTTCCCGAAGCGCTCGATTGGCCGCCTGCTCTACCGCATCGTTTTCCCGCTCGGCCACCCGTACGACGTACCTTCGGACCGCGTCGGCCATCAGGTCGCCGCGCTGATGATCGCGCCGTCGGCGACGCGCGACCGGCTGACTGCCGAAACCTATTTGCCGAAGGCCGAGAGCGAATCGCTCGGTGCGCTCGAACTCGCGCTCGCCGCGACACTCGCCGCCGAGCCGATCGAGGCGCGCATACGTGCGGCCGAGAAGGAAGGCCGTTTTGACGGCGTGCCCGACGCCAACGTGCGCAATATCAGCGCTGCCGCCTGGCGCATCGGTGTGGTGAGCGACGCGGAGTACGCGCTGCTCAAGCGGCGCAACGAACTGCGCGAGCTCGTCATCCACGTCGACGAATTCCCGCCCGACGCCCAGTTCTCGCTGCGCCAGCCGGAGCCGCGCAAGGCGGCGGCGTGAGGCCCATCGATGGCCTTTGAAGCGGTCTATATCGTCGACGGGGCGCGCTCGCCCTTCCTCAAGGCGCGCGGCGGACCGGGGCCGTTCTCGGCAAGTGATCTCGCGCTGCAGTCGGGGCGCGCGCTGCTCATGCGCCAGCGCTTTGCGCCCGGCGCTATCGACGAAGTGATTCTCGGTTGCGCGAATCCGTCGCCCGACGAAGTCAATATCGCGCGCGTCGTCGCCTTGCGTCTGGGCTGCGGCGCCGGCGTTCCCGCGTGGACGGTGATGCGCAACTGCGCCAGCGGCATGCAGGCGCTCGACTCGGCGATGGCCAGCATTCAGACGGGTCGCTCGCATCTGGTACTGGCCGGCGGCAGCGACGCGCTCTCACGCGCCCCGCTGCTCTACAACGAGTCGATGGTGCGCTGGTTTGCGCGGCTGCTGCAGGCGAAAACGCCTGGGCAAAAGATTGCCACCTTCGCCGGCCTCTCGCCGCGCGCACTGTTCGCGCCGGTGATCGGCCTGATGAAGGGTCTGACCGACCCCGTCGTCGGCCTGACCATGGGTCAGACGGCCGAGAACCTTGCCGCGCAGTTCGCTATCTCGCGGGAAGCGATGGACGAGTTCGCGCTGCGCAGTCACGCGCACGTCGTCGCCGGCCGCGCCGCCGGGCATTACGGCGAAATCGTCCCGCTGATCGACGCGGGCGGGCGTGTCTTTGCCGACGACGACGGCGTTCGTCCGGATGCGAACGTCGCCGCGCTCGCCAAACTGAAACCCTTCTTCGACAAAAAGTACGGCCGCGTGACGGCCGGCAACAGTTCGCAGGTCACCGACGGCGCCGCCTGGCTCATTCTCGCCTCGGCCGCGGCGCTCAAGCGCTGGCAATTGCAAGCGCTCGGGAAAATCACCGACAGCCAGTGGGCCGGCGTCGATCCGGCGCTGATGGGCTTAGGTCCGGTGCACGCGGCGACGCCGATTCTCGAGCGCAACGCCTTGACGCTCGCCGACATCGACGCCTGGGAGATCAACGAAGCGTTCGCCGCGCAGGTTCTCGCCTGCCTCGCCGCCTGGCAGTCCGACGAGTACTGTCGCCAGCAACTCGGCCTGCCGGCAGCGTTCGGAACGCTGCCACCTGACCGGCTCAACGTCGATGGCGGCGCCATCGCCCTCGGCCATCCGGTCGGCGCCTCGGGTGCGCGCATCGTCCTTCACCTGCTGCACGTACTGCGTAACCGGCAGGCGCGGCGCGGCATTGCCGCGCTCTGCATCGGCGGCGGCATGGGCGGCGCAATGCTGGTCGAGACGCTGAAATGAGCGCCGGTCATACGACCAGAACCTACCGCAGAGGCGCAGAGTTCGCCGAGACGACGCAGAGAAAAGCGGAAAACCAAGAATCTAAGCGCTGCGCCTCTGCGGTGGACGTTGCCGTTCAACCGCAACTGACGACAAGAGGAGCGCCATGAGCGCAAATGCATACCGCCACTGGCAGCTCGCCGTCGACGAGCAGGGCATCGCCTGGGCGAGCCTTGATAAAGCCGACGAATCGACCAATACGCTCTCGGCTGCCGTGCTCGACGAATTTGCGCTGCTGCTC
>JBBRXI010000136.1:0-6714 GCA_038248575.1 Burkholderiales bacterium
CGTACTCCTGCCGGTAGCGCGCCACGGCGGCGGCGTAGTCAGTGAACGTCGGACGTTGCTCGAGATAGATCATGAGGTCGGCGAGCGTTGCCGCGGCGACGACCGGAATGCCGTAGTCATGCTCGACTTCCTGCACTGCCGACAACTCGCCGCTGCCGCGCTCCATGCGATCGAGCGCAATGACAACGCCGCAGGGCGTCGCGCCGGCGGCGCGGATGATGTCGACCGATTCGCGCACCGAGGTACCGGCCGAAATGACGTCGTCGATGATCAGCACGCGGCCGGCGAGCGGCGCGCCGATGATGTTGCCGCCCTCGCCGTGGTCCTTGGCTTCCTTACGATTGAACGAGAAGCTCGTATTGCGTCCGGCGCGCGCGAGCGCCAGTGCGCTGACGGCAACGAGCGGGATGCCCTTGTAGGCCGGCCCGAACAGGGTATCGAAGGCGATGCCGCTGGCGGTGATCGCCTTGGCGTAGAATTGCGACAGCTGATCGAGCGCGGCGCCGTCGTTGAACAGGCCGGCATTGAAAAAGTAAGGTGATAGTCTCCCCGCCTTGGTTTTGAACTCACCAAAACGCAAGACGTTTTGTTTGAGCGCGAACTCGATGAATTCCTGACGAAAGTCCATAACCACCGTTCTTGATAACTGAGCGCCGATCAGGCGCGAATTCGTTATGTTACGCATCATCACCCTAAATCTCAACGGGATCCGCTCGGCATGGAGCAAGGGCGTCCTGCCGTGGCTTGCGGCGCAGAACGCCGACATTGTCTGCCTGCAAGAATTGAAAGCACAGCACACCGACCTCGCCGACGAGATGCGTGCGCCGGCCGGTCTGCACGCCTACTACCACTATGCCGAAAAGAAAGGCTATAGCGGCGTCGGCTTGTGGTGCCGGAACAAGCCCGACGTCGTCGTCGAAGGCGTTGGTAACGCCGAATTTGACGCCGAAGGTCGCTATCTGCGCGCCGACTTCGGCAATCTTTCGGTCTTCTCGCTCTACCTGCCGTCGGGGTCGAGCTCACCCGAACGCCAGGAGGCCAAGTTCCGCTTCATGGAAATCTTCTACCCGCATCTCGTCGCGCTGGCGCAGCAGGGGCGCGACGTCGTCGTCTGCGGCGACTGGAATATCGCGCATCAGGAAATCGACCTGAAGAACTGGCGCGGCAACCGCAACAATTCCGGCTTCCTGCCCGAGGAGCGCGCCTGGGTCGGCCGCCTGCTCGCCGAGGCCGGCTGGTGCGACGTCTATCGCCGCCTGCATCCGGCAACGACCGACGAGTGCTACACCTGGTGGAGCAATCGCGGCGAGGCCTGGGCCAAAAACGTCGGCTGGCGGCTTGATTATCAGCTGGCGACCCCGGCGCTGGCGGCGACAGCACGCGCGGTGAGCGTCTACAAGACGCAGCGCTTTTCCGACCATGCGCCGCTCGCGATCGACTACGACTACACACCGTAGAGCCTTGCATCATGGCGTAGCCGCGGCCGGCGCACTTGCCGCGGCCCGCCTGCTCCTCGTGCTGCTGCTCGCCGGCATTGACCGTGCGGCGCGCGCCGAAGGCGGCTGACTGGCTCGACTAGGGGCGTAATCGCCGAACGTCGATGCGGGCAAGAAGGTCCGCCACGGCTTCCGGCGGCGGCGGGTTCGCGCCGGCGTAGCGACAGGCGGCGCTGCCCGCGGCGACGGCGACGGCGAGGTGATGGCCGGGAGTTTTTTCCGGCGATGCGAGCCGGCTCGCGATCAGCCCGGCGACGCAGGCGTCGCCGGCGCCTACGCTATCGACGAGCGCAATTGCCGGCGGCACAGCGCTCCACTCGCCGTCCGGGGAGTACAGCGTGGCGCCTTTCGCCCCTTCGGTGTAGAGCCACCAGGCCGCCGCGTTCCAGGTGCGGATTTCTGCGAGCGCCCGCGATGGACGGTCCGTTTTCAATAGCCCGGCAAGGTCTTCGTCGGAGAGCTTGACTACGTCGGCGAGCCGGCACATACGCTCGAAGACGGGCAGGTAGCGCTCGTCCATGAGCGTGCGGACGTTCGCATCGTAACTGATGACGACGCCTTGTTCATGCAGCTGCGCCGCGAGTTCGAGCAGTCGCCCGGCGAGCGGTTGGCGGACCAGGCTGATGCTGCCGAAGTGCGCCCATGCCACGTGCTCCTGCCACCCGCCGGGCAACCGGTGCGGGTCAAAATGCAAGTCAGCGGCGTCGTTGCCGATGAAGAAATAGTGCGGCGGATCGCTTTGCGCAACGATCGCGAGCAGCGGCGGGCGCTCGACGCGCTGCAGAAAGCGCAGGTCGAGGCCTGCCGCCGCGCTCGCCGACCACAGCGCGTCGCCGAAGCAGCAGTTGCTGACCGCGCCGGCGAACGCGCTGTCGACGCCCAGCGTTGCCACCGCGCGCGCGACGTTCCAGATCGAGCCACCGTTCTTGCTGGTCCACAAATCGCCGTCGACGCGGATCAGGTCGGTCAGCGCCTCGCCGACGGCGACGAAACGGGGGAAGTTTTCGCCCATCACTCAGCGGCTCAAAGTCGGGAGAATCGCATAGCAGGCCCCGGTCGTGTGGTAATCGACCTTCCCGGCCGGGCTTTTTTCGTCGGTCGTGTTGACGTTCTCGCGGCTCAGCAGCCGGTACCACGCGCCGTGTTGGTGGTCGATCCAGTGCTCCCAGCAATAGGCCCACAGCCTGTCGTACCACTGCCAATACACGGCTTTTCCGGTACGCTGCGCGAGGACGGCGGCGGTCGCCAGGCTTTCGCATTGCACCCAGTGGTATTTGCGCTCGTCGCAAATCGCGAAGTCGGGGGCGAACCCGTAGTACAGGCCGCCGAACGCCTCGTCCCAGGCGCGCCGAAAGGCGAGTTCGAACAGCGCCTCGGCTTTTTCGACGAGCCAGGGCAGCGGCCGGTGGCGCTCGATGCCGATCAGGAGCCTCGCCCATTCGGTGAAATGGCCCGGCTGATAGCCCCAGGGCCGAAAAATGTTCGACGTGTCGTTGCGGTTGTAATCCCAATCGACCGCCCAGTCGCGCGTGTAATGCTCCCAGATCATGGTGCCGTCGGTCAGCGGCGCGAGGCGCTGGTGCACGTTAGTGGCGACCATGACGGCGCGGTCGAGAAAAGCGCGTTCGCCGGTCGCCTCGAATGCGGCAAGACAGGCTTCGGTCGCGTGCATGTTGGCATTCTGCCCGCGGTACGGCGAGAGTGCCCAGTCGGCGCCGGCCTCGTCGGCGTAGAGGCCGAACTCTGGCTGCCAGAAGTGCCGCTCCATGAGTCCGAAGGTTTCGTCGAGCCAGCCTCGCGCTTGCGCAATTCCGGCAAGGACGGCGTGGGCGTAGGCAAGCAGAACGAAGGCCAAGCCGTAACAGTGATTGCTCGCATCGGTCACCTCGGCCTTGCCGTCCGCCCAGCGCAACTGCCACGCGTAGCCGCCGGTCGCCGGGTTGCGGTGCGCGCTGCGCAGGAAATCGACGGCGCGTCTGGCGTTATCGGCGTACGCCGGTGTTTCCGGAAAATGCCGCGCCGCCATCGCCCAGAGGAAGACGTAGCGCGTACTGCTCACGAGGTGCCGCGTGTGCGCGTCGAAAACGCTGCCGTCGTTCTTCAGGAAGTGATAGAAGCCACCCGTCGGATCGATCGCACGCGGGTGGTAGAAGCTCAGCGTATGGCGAACGTGATCGAGGAGCGATGCGCGGCAGTAAAAGTCGGGAGCGGCAGGCGTCATGACTGTGCGGGCTTGCTTATCCACTCGAGAAATCCCGTTTCGCCAAGGACCGCTTCGCGCTCTGTAATTTCGCCATCGGTCATGGCGACGAGCGGTAAGCGGGCCGGTGCGCAATCGATGCCCGCGACTTTCATCGTCACTTTGAGCACGGGCAAGGGCCGGTGCTTCTTGACGCGATTAACCATTTCGACCGACATTTTCTGCAGGCGCTGTGTTTCGGCGTGCTTCATCAGCGGATCGTTGATCAGCGCGGCTGATCTGCAGGATCGTCGTTTCCTGTTCGGCGGCGAAGTTGTTCGTGGTCCGGTGCTGGAATTCATGCCCCCCGTTGTGACGTCGCCGTATTCCTTGCTCATCGCCTCGGCGCCGCGGACTTCGTCCTCGCCCTGGTTGACCGCGCCGGAAATCAGACCGACGTGGGAAGCGTCCGCCGCATACACCGCGGCCGCAGGAATCGCACAACATAAAGCCAGCGCCAGGCGCGCCGTCGTCTTACGTACCATCATATGCCCCTTGACATGTCATCGTAAGATGGCCTGTGATGTCAGGTTTCACAGAAACCAAAAAGATAGCACCGGTATTGAACACTCACGATGTAAACTTTTTTTCTTTTACCGGCGTTCTGTGTAATTATTTTTCCCAAGACCTCGCCACCAGGGTGGATTTTCAATGCCGCAGGAAGCGTTTCAGCAGCAAGCGACGGTAATTATCACCGCCGGCATGTACCGCGGACAGGCACGCGCCGGCGGGCCGCGCCAGAGTGCAATCCATGGCTGAAAGTGAACCTCGCGCGTCAGCCGACGACCGGGCGAAGAACGGCGAACGGCTCGATGGTGCCGAACTCGTCGCGCTGATCAAGCGCGTTTTTCCGCCGCTCGGCGGCGAAAAGGGCCTCGCCATTCTCGTCGACCTGCCCGACGCGCTGGTCGGCGACAATCCTGACTGGGCAAGACGACGGCAGATGGCGGCCGAGTGGCTCGCCGAACTGTACGGTGCGGCGGCACAACTCGGGCTGCGCCCGGTTCTGGCGCTTTTTCGTAACGCTCACAACAACAACGGCGAGTTGCCCAAAATGTGCTGGCTGCACGCCGGCGGCGCGCTACCGGCGTGCGCCGAAGCGCTTGACCCGGCGCGCGCCATCCCCTTCTCCGAACTCTATGCCGCGCACAGCCTGCTCCTCGCGCCGACCGAATTTTCGGCGACGGCGCCGCTCAAGATGGCGGCCCGGACCTACGGTTTTCGCGCCGCGACGATGGGCGGCTTCTGCGCCGGAATGATCCCGGCCTTGCGCCTCGATTACCACGAAGTGAGTCGTCGCGTCGCCTGGCTCAAGGGCCGGCTCGATGCGGCGAGCGGCGCCGATTTTCACTTCGCCTATCCGGGCGGCGAAGCGCGGCTGCATCTTGACCTGCGCTTTCGCAGCGCACACGCCTCGGGTGGCCTCTTGCCACACGCCGGCAGCGCCGGCAACCTGCCCTCGGGCGAGGCCTACATCGTTCCTTACGAGGGCGAGCGCGCCGGCGAGGCAAGCCGCAGCGCCGGCGAGTTGCCGGTGCAGTTTGGCGACGAGGTGGTGCGCTACCGGATCGAGAACAACAGCGCCGTAAAGGTGCTGAGCACGGGCCCCGCGTCGCGCGCCGAAGCCGAGCACCTGGTGCGCGAGCCGGCCTACGGCAATGTCGCCGAACTCGGGCTTGGCGTACTCGCGCTATTCGGCGTCAAGCCCGTCGGCGAGATACTCCTCGACGAAAAACTCGGCCTGCATATCGCGTTCGGGCGCAGTGATCATTTCGGCGGTAATGTAGGGCCTGCCAATTTCTCGCGTCCGGACGCGGTAATCCATATCGACCGCGTCTATGTGCCGGAGACGCAGCCGGCCGTCGTCGTCAGAAGCGTCGACCTGCTTGGCGGCGACGGGACGAGGTTCGCGCTCATGCGCGACGGCGAATACGTCGTCGATTTTCGCTGAGTACGCGTCGCGACAGGTGCCGGCCGATCGCTCGCAGCGCGCGCCGGCGCACGCACGAGGCGGCGCGCGCCGATATGCGCCGCGAATCACGCCGCGAATCACGCCGAGAATCACGCCGAGAATCACGCCGAGAATCACGCCGAGAATCGCGCATTGATCTATGCCGACAAAATGGATAACCTGACAGGCGTGGCTCACGCAAGGCTCGAGTGACTGGCCACGACCACCGCGCATCCCCTTTTACAGTGAGGTTCCGTATGTCTGACGCTAGCGATATGTCCATTAACAGCAAACAAAAACTCATCGACGACATGAAGGTCGTCGTTGCCGATGCCGAAGAGATTCTGCGTGCGACGGCCGGTGTCGCCGGGGAAAAGATGACCGAGCTGCGCGAGCGCATCGGCGAGCGCATGCGCGTCGCCAAGCTGCGTATCGAGGACGCCGAAGTGGCGCTGGTCGACCGGACCAAGGCCGCGGCGCGGGCAACCGACGACTTCGTCAACGACAATCCGTGGCGTGCAGTCGGCATCGCGGCCGGTGTCGGGCTCTTGCTCGGCATCATCGTCGGTCGTCGTTAGGCGCGGCCGGCCGATGAACGATCATCCCGGCCGCGGGCTCTTCGCCGCGCTCAAGGCAATGGCTGCGACCTTGCTCGCCGGGGGCAGGACGCGGCTTGCGCTCCTTGCTAACGAGATCGAGGAAGAGAAGCGGCGCGCCGTGCACATGTTCGTCATGGCGCAGGGCCTGGTGTTCTGCGCCGGCGTCGGCAGCGTATTCGCCGTTGCGCTGCTCACGGCGCTGTTCTGGGAGAGCCGCCTGTTGGTCCTCGGCGCGGCGGCGGTGCTCTTTCTTGCGCTCGCCGGTTATTTCTACGCGCAACTCAAGCGCGCCGCGCAACAGCCAGACCAGATTTTTGCCGCGACGCTCGCCGAACTTCAGGAAGATTTGCGCCAGCTCAAGGCGGCCGTCGGTCAGGAACCATGAGGCCGCACGGCGACGACCTGCACGTCCGGCGCGGCCGGCTGCTC
>JBBRXI010000137.1:0-6686 GCA_038248575.1 Burkholderiales bacterium
CCGGATGGGCGCGGCCATGCTGTTGGTGGAAATCAGCGCCGACATGGACAGCTTTGGCAGTGCAGAGAAGCTTGCGTCGTGGGTGGGCATCTGTCCGGGCAATAACGAGAGCGCGGGCAAACGCAAAAGCGGCAAGACGCGTGTCACGACCGACCAGAAGGCCGACGGGAATACCGCCGCGGCGAGTGCCGTCGGCAACGCTGCGCCACGCCTTTCGCCGTACGCGAGTGCTCTGGGTGTTCGGCACTTCGGGTCGTTCTGAAAGCGGCTTACTGCCCCGCTCAACTCCCCATCCCCGGGACGCTGCCGACCCCGCCGTTTCGTCTCAGGTAAATTTTCGCCAGCCCGCCTTTGGCGGTTTCGCGATAGCCGGCTTTCATGTCGCGGCCGGTTTCCAACATGGTGTGCACGACTTCGTCGAAGGAGACGATGTGCTGGCCGTCGGAGAGCAAGGCGTAGGTCGCGCAGTCGACGGCGCGCACCGCGGCGATCGCGTTGCGCTCGATGCAGGGAATCTGCACGTAGCCGCCGATCGGGTCGCAGGTCAGGCCGAGGTGGTGCTCGAGCCCCATCTCGGCGGCGTATTCGATCTGGCGTAACGATCCGCCGAGCAGTTGTGCCGCGGCGCCGGCGGCCATCGCGCAGGCGGTTCCGACCTCACCCTGGCAGCCGACTTCGGCGCCGGAGATCGACGCGTTGCGCTTGACGAGGTTGCCGATCAGCCCGGCGCTGGCCAGCGCGCGGACGATTTTTTCGTCGGAGAACTGCGACTGTTGCTGGAGGAAAAAGAGCACGGCCGGCAGCACACCGCAGGCGCCACAGGTCGGCGCCGTGACGACTTCGCCGCCGGCCGCGTTTTCTTCGGAGACGGCGAGCGCGTAGGCAAACAGCATCGCCGTCTGCGCGAAGTGCCCGGCCGCGCTTTGCGCCCGCGCGTGGTAGGCCGACGCCTTGCGCGGAACGTTGAGCGAACCCGGCAATTTGCCCTCGGCGTCGAGCCCGCGCGCGATCGCGCGTCGCATCGCCGCCCACACCTCGCCAAGATGCGACCAGACCGCCGACGCTTCGTGCCGGCCGACGAGTTCCCAGAGCAGCAGGCCGCCCTCGCGCTCGCTGAGCGCGAGGATTTCGTCCATCGACGCGTAGGGATAAACGTCGGCGCCGCCGTCGGGTCGGCCCGCCTCGTCAAGCAGCGCGCCGCCGCCGACTGAGTAGACGACGCGCGCGGCGAGCGGCCGGCTATCGGCGTCAAAGGCTTCGAACTGCATGCCGTTGGGGTGGCGCGGCAGCTCGCTCTCGGGCGTCCACAAAAGTTCGACCGGCGTCGGCGCGAAGGGCTCGCTGACTGCCTCCTCGGTCAGGTGGCCGCGCCCGGTCGCTGCCAGGCTGCCGTAGAGCGTGACGCGAATGCGCGCCACGCCATCCGGCAGCGAGCGCGCGAAAGCGAGCGCCGCAAAGCGCGGTCCCATGGTGTGGCTGCTCGACGGCCCGAGGCCGATGCGGTAGAGCTCAGTAAGCGATTTCATGGGTTCACGGGTCAATGTTGCAGGGGCTCTTACGCCGGCGCGGCGACGCTGCGCTTGTGCGAGAGTTCGAACAATTCATTGCCGACGAGCGCGCCGATGACCAGCGCGCCGCCGATCAGCGTCGCCACCGTCGGCTCTTCGCCGGCGCCGAGCCAGGCCCAGGTGACGCCGAAAATGACTTCGAGCAGACTGAGCAGCGAGATTTCCGCGGCCGGCAGCACGCGCGTCAGGCGCACGGCGAGCAGACAGGGGATCGCCAACTGGACGACGCCGAGCAGCCCGAGCAGACCGAGGTCGTGCGTCGACGCCTGGAAGGGGTAAGCCAGCGGCAGCGTCGCGAGCGCCGACAGCGTCGCGCCGATGAGCACCGCCGGCAGCATGTCGACGCGCGCTTGCCCGGCGGTCGGCCGTTTCTGCGCCATCGACTGGAGCAGCGTCCAGTTCACGGCGCCGGCAATCGGTACCAGCAAGGCGATCAACGTGCCAATCGGCGCGGCGCCGGCGAGCGCGTCCTGGCCGAACATCCAGGCGATCCCGCTCGTCGCCACGGCGATCGCCAACCAGGTTCGCGCCGGCAGCACGCTGCCGAGAACAATGCGCGCGAAGAGCGCGGTGATCAGCGGACCCAAGGCCAGCGTGACGAGGACGTTGGCCACCGAGGTCAGCGTCATGGCGACCATGAAGGCGGTGTACATCACCGCCCAGCAGAGCCCCGAAACCCAGAGCGGCCAGCGCGCATTGGCCAGACTCCGCCAGAGCGCGGCGCCGCGCATCAGGGAAAGCGCGGTGATCAGGGCGATGGCGTTAAACAGGCTGCGCCAAAAGGTGATTTCGAAACTGTGCGCCGCGTCGAGGTGGCGGATGACGACGCCGGCGATGCTCCACAGCAAGGTACACAGAACCATCAGCGCAACGGCGCGGCGGTGGGTCAGAGAGTCAGTCATGGGGTGATATGGGGCGCAAAGACCCCGAGTATCGTTGAGCTTCGCCCCGCCGGTCAAATCGAACCTCCCCGGCAAAGACGCCGAGGGCTTATTGATCCGGCGACAAGAAGTATGAACTGGCCGTCATTCCGGCGAAAGCGAGCGAAGGAAGTGCAGAGCCCGGAATCCAGTCAACGCAGAGGTTTCTCACCTGGACCCCGGCCTTCGCCGGGGTGACGAAATCAAAGGACCGGGGCTCGTCAGGGCGGCGTCCAAGTACACGTCGTCGCGGCGCGAGCCGGGACCCAGGCGGTGCCCCGATACCTGGATTCCGGCGGGAACTGGTATGGCGATGCACGATCGCCTTTGCGGTCGCCGTAAGACGTCGCGCCGGTCCTTACGGCTGAACCTGGTCGATGACGATCTTGAGCGCGCGGCTGCCGGGTTTAACGCCCTTGACCGTGCCAAAGAGGTCGCCGCTTGAGCTTTTTGCCATTCCGGCCTTGGCGACGCGCGCTTCGATGCTGAGCGTCGCGAATTCCGAGATCTTGCCGCCGCCGGGCAGGGCCATCGAATCATCAAAGCGGAAGGACAGCGGCAGGTCGCCGACCAGCGCACGCTGGACGGCGAGCGGCATGCGTGACCCTTGGTCGGCGCGCGCGAAAATGAAGAGCAGGTCGTCGGGCTTGGCCTGGGCGGCGACCTTGCCGCTGAGCACGACTTCGCCGCTGATCGTCTCCGGGCTTGCCGGCTCGCTCTTGCCGGGCTGGCTCGCCGTCGGCGCCGTCGGTTTCGCGCCGGGCGTGGCACCGGGCCGGGCCTGCGCGAGCATCTGGCTGGCCTTGTCGACCGATTCCTGCACTGACCGCGCTTCTTCGGATCCCGGTTTGAGCTGCAGCAGCAGGCGTCCCCAGTAATCGACGATGGCGGCAAAATCGCTGCGGTCAAACGCTTCCGCACCGGCCAGGAACAAGGCCCCCGGTTCGTTGGGGTCGATCTTGAGTGCGCGGGCGATGAGTTCGAGCGGTCTTCCGGCGAGGCTGCCGCCGTGCACCTGGCCGAGCACCTCGGCGTAATCGGCGAGCAACACGGCGTCGTTATCGAGCACATCACCGCCGCGGCTGTAGGCTTCGGCTGCCTCGGGAAAACGGCCGAGCGCTTTGTACGAGCGGGCCAGCATGACCCAGCCCTTGCTGTCGTCGGGATTCTGCCTGAGCCGTTCGACGAGCCGGGCGAGGATCTCGTCGACCTGTTGCGCACTGACGTTGGCCGGCGCCGGTGCGAGCGCCTCGGACCTGCCGAGCACGGCATACGCGGCGGCCGTAGCGATCGGTAACGCGACGAGCAGCGCGAGCGCCGTCTTGCGTCCGCCGGCGTTTTGGCGTGGCGTGGCTGCGGGCGTCGCTTCTTCGAGCAGGCGGCGCTGCAGCTCGTTTTTCGCCGGTTCGAAATCGGCGTCGCTGAGCGTGCCCTCGTCGCGGTCGCGCTCGAGTTCGGCGAGCTGGCTGCGCAAGATTTCAAGGTTGGCGTGCTGCTGATCGGCGGCATCGGCGAACTTCGGCGTACGCCACAGCGGCGGCAGCAGGATGGCCAGGGTGATCGCGACGAGCAGCGCGGCGGCGAGGATGAAAGCGGTCTGGGCGGTCATTGTCGGGGGTCGTTTGCCTGGAGGAGGCGGTCGGCCTGGCTGCTCTCGCCGGCCGAAAGCGGCGCGTCGCTGATCGCCTGGTTGCGCCGCCGCAGGTAGAGGAAGAGTGCCGACAAGCCACCGATCAGCAAGAGCAGCGGACCAAACCAGAGGACCAGCGTACTCGCCTTGAGCGGCGGCCGGTAACGCACGAAGTCGCCGTAGCGTTCGACCATGAAGGCCATGATTTCGCTGTCGCTCTTGCCGTTCTTGAGCAGCGTGCGGATTTCACGGCGCAGGTCGTGAGCGAGTTCGGCGTTCGACGCGGCCAGCGACTCGTTCTGGCAAACCAGGCAGCGCAGTTCGGACGAGATTTCGACCAGGCGTTTTTCGGTCACCGCGTCCGCGGCGAGCGGCTCGGCTTCCTTGGCCAGCGCCGGAAGCGCGAGGAGCGCAAAGAAAAAAATCAACCACAGAGGGGCAGAGGCACAGAGGGAACGCAGAGAGAAACGACTTTCTCCCCCGGAGCCGTGCCGTCTCTGTGTCCCCCAAGGGGATTTCCTGCGGAGCATCTGTGTGGTGAGTGGTTTGTCGAACATTTTCATTTGCTCAGCTCGGCGACCAGCGGCAGGATCTTGCCGCTGACGATCTCCGGCGTCACCGGGCCGGTGTGCTTCATGCGGATCAGTCCGGCCTTGTCGATGACGTAGGTTTCGGGAACGCCATAGACGCCGTAGTCGATGCCGACGCGCCCGTCGAGGTCGAGCGCCGAGAGCAGGTAGGGATCGCCGTGCCGTCGCAGCCAGTTGGTGGCGCGCTCGAGCGCCAACTGGCGTTCGCGTTCGGGGGCGATCTTGTCGATGTCGAAGGCGGCGTCGCCACGCACCTCCTTGTAGTTGAGCCCGACCAGCGTCAGCGCGCTCCTTTTGGCCATGTCGACAAGCACCGGATGCTCCTGCCGGCAGGACACGCACCAGGTCGACCAGACGTTGAGCAGCCAGACCTTGCCGCGCATCTCGTGCGGCGAGAACATCTGCGCTGGCGCGCCCGGGGCGGCAATTTTTTCGAGCGAAAACTGCGGCGCCGGTTTGCCGACGAGCGGCGAAGGGACGTCGCGCGGGTTGAGCCGCAGCCCGACGGCGAGCAGAACGGCAAGGCCGATAAAAGCGATCAGCGGCCAGACAAAACGGTTCATGAGCGTTCCTTCAGGCTTTCTGCACCAGGCCGGCGCCGACGCTCGCCGTGGCGCGGGCCCGGGCGCGGTAGCGCCGGTCGCTGATCGCCAGCAGGCCGCCGAGCGCCATCAGTACGCAACCGCCCCAGATCCAATCGACGAAGGGCTTGTGGTAGACACGCACGGCCCACGCGCCTTGCGGCCGGGCCTTGTCAATCGGCTCGCCGAGCGAGACATAGACGTCGCGCAAAAAACCGGTGTCGATCGCAGCTTCAGTCATCGGCATCGCCGACGAGACGTAATTGCGCTTCTCCGGATTCATCTTGCGCAGCACCCGGCCGTCCTTGATCAGGTCGATATCACCGACCAGCGCACGGTAATTGGGACCCTGCTCGGCGCGCACGCCGTTGAAGCGGAAGGTGTAGCCGCCGACGCTGACCGTATCGCCGATCTCCATCCTGACGTCTTTTTCGGCCTGATAACCATTGACCATCGTCACGCCGACGACAAAGACGGCAACGCCCAGGTGCGCTGCGTGCATGCCGTAGAAGCCAAGCGGCTGGCGCCGCGCCGCGGCGGCGAAAGACCGGCCGGCGCGCGTCGATTGGACGCGGCGGACGATGTTGAGCGCCGTGGCCACGACGATCCACGCGGCGAGCAAGAGGGAGAGCGCAACGAGCGGCTTCCACTGCCCGCTGAAGAAAGGCGCGACGAGCCCAAAGACTGCGGCTGCGGCAAAGGCCCAGCGCAGCGTGCGCGCCAGTTCGCCGACGCTCGCCGCCTTCCAGCGCGCGAACGGCGCGACGCCGATCAGGAACAGCGCCGGCATGAGCAGCGGCGCGAAAACCGAATCGAAGTACGGTGGGCCGACCGAGAGCTTGCCGCCGCCGAGCGCGTCGACGAGCAGCGGATAGAGCGTTCCGAGCAGCACCGTGCCGCAGGCGACGACGAGCAGCACGTTGTTGGTGAGCAGCAGCGTCTCGCGCGAGAACAACGAAAAGCGCCCGCCGAGGCCGACTTTCGGCGCCCGCCAGGCGAACAGCGCGAGCGACGAGCCGATCACGGTAACGAGAAAGGCGAGGATGAAGACGCCGCGCCTCGGGTCGGTGGCAAAGGCATGCACCGAGGTCAGCACGCCCGAGCGGACGAGGAAGGTGCCGAGCAGCGAGAGCGAGAAGGCGGCGATCGCCAGGAGCACCGTCCAGTTCTTGAAACTGCCGCGTTTTTCGGTGACGGCCAGCGAATGCAGCAGCGCCGTGCCGATCAGCCAGGGCATGAAGGAGGCGTTCTCGACCGGGTCCCAGAACCACCAGCCGCCCCAGCCGAGCTCGTAGTACGCCCAGCCGCTGCCGAGGGCGATGCCTAGGGTGAGGAAGATCCAGGCCGCGGTGGTCCAGGGCCGGGTCCAGCGCGCCCAGGTCGCGTCGAGGTTGCCG
>JBBRXI010000138.1:0-6627 GCA_038248575.1 Burkholderiales bacterium
AAGCACCTCAAGCAGCGCCGAACTCGGGTCGCCACGGAAGTCCTGCCCCATCTTGTCTACTTCGTCGAGCAGGAAGAGCGGGTTCTTGACCGCGACCTTTGTCATGTTCTGCAGGATCTTGCCGGGCATCGAGCCGATGTAGGTCCGGCGGTGACCACGGATCTCCGCTTCATCGCGCACGCCGCCGAGGCTCATGCGCACGAACTTGCGACCGGTCGCCGCAGCAATCGACTGGCCGAGCGAGGTCTTGCCGACGCCTGGAGGGCCGACGAGGCACAGAATCGGCGCTTTCAGGCGTTCGACCCGCTGTTGCACGGCGAGGTACTCGATGATGCGTTCCTTGACCTTCTCAAGGCCCCAGTGGTCGCGGTCGAGGATCTTTCCGGCTTCAGCAAGATCCTTGCTGATGCGCGTCTTCTTGCGCCATGGCAGGTTGATCAGCGTCTCGATGAAATTGCGCACGACGGTCGCCTCGGCCGACATCGGCGACATCATCTTCAGCTTCTTGAGTTCCGACTGGGCCTTGAGCAGGCCTTCCTTGCTCATTCCGGCCGCCTTGAGTTTCTTCTCAAGTTCCTCGAAGTCGGCGCCCTCCTCGCCTTCGCCGAGTTCCTTCTGAATCGCCTTGACCTGCTCATTCAGATAGTACTCACGCTGGCTCTTTTCCATCTGCCGCTTGACACGGCCGCGAATGCGCTTTTCGACCTGCAGGATGTCGATTTCGGTCTCGAGTTGTGACAAGAGGCGCTCGATGCGCGGGCGAATCTCGAACATTTCGAGCACTTCCTGCTTTTGCTCGAGCTTGAGCGGCAGGTGCGCGGCGATCGTATCGGCCAGACGACCGGCGTCCTCGATGCCGGCGATCGACGTCAGGATCTCCGGTGGAATCTTCTTGTTGAGCTTGACGTACTGGTCGAACTGCGAAATGACCGCGCGGCGCAACGCCTCGACCTCATGATCGACACCGTCCTCGATCTCGAACGGACGCGCGACGGCGACGAACATGTCGTCGCGCGTTTCGATCGAATCGACGTGCGCGCGCTGCGTCCCTTCGACCAGCACCTTGACCGTTCCGTCGGGCAATTTGAGCATTTGCAGGATATTGGCGATGCAGCCGATGCTGTACAGATCGCCGGCTTCAGGCTCGTCCTTGACCGCCGACTTCTGGGCGACCAGCAGGATACCGTTACCGGCTTCCATGGCGACTTCGAGCGCCTTGATCGACTTTGGCCGTCCGACAAAAAGCGGAATCACCATGTGCGGAAAAACGACGACGTCGCGCAGGGGTAACAGCGGCAATTCAACGGACTCGGTGGCAAGCAGGAGATTCGTAGACATCAATGGGCTCTATAGGTAGACGTGCGATGCCCGACGTGGGGGCAGGCAGCGGAATTTCAAGCGGGGGGCGGCGGCGCGCACCGCCCTGGTAGATCAGTTGGAGCCCGCCACCTTGGGCTGTTTGGGCTGATCAGCGTAGATCAGAATGGGCTTGGCGTCACTGTTGATCATGTTCTCATCAACGACGATTTTAGAGACATTCTCCATACCCGGAAGTTCGTACATGGTATCGAGCAGAACCGATTCGAGAATCGAGCGCAAGCCGCGCGCACCGGTCTTGCGGTCACGCGCGCGCTTGGCGATCGCCTGCATCGCCGCCGGGCGAATCTCTAGTTCTACGCCTTCCATCGAAAAGAGCTTCTGATATTGTTTGACGAGCGCGTTCTTCGGCTCGATCAGAATCTGGACCAGCGCATCGGACGACAACTCCTCGAGTGTGGCGATCACCGGCAGACGACCGATCAGTTCGGGAATGAGGCCAAACTTGATCAGATCTTCGGGTTCGACGGTGCGCAGCACTTCGCCGATCGCCTTTTTGTCGTCCTTGCTTTTCACCTCGGCGCCAAAACCCATGCCGCCGCTCTCCGAGCGATTACGGATGACTTTCTCGAGACCGTCGAACGCGCCGCCGCAGACAAAGAGGATATTGGTCGTATCGACCTGGACGAAGTCCTGATTCGGGTGCTTGCGCCCGCCCTGCGGCGGAACCGAGGCGACGGTGCCTTCGATCAACTTGAGCAGCGCCTGCTGAACGCCTTCGCCGGACACGTCGCGGGTAATCGACGGGTTGTCGGACTTGCGCGAAATCTTGTCGATTTCGTCGATATAGACGATGCCCTGCTGCGCCTTGTCGGTGTCGTATTCACACTTTTGCAGCAATTTCTGGATGATGTTCTCGACGTCCTCGCCGACGTAACCGGCTTCGGTCAGCGTCGTCGCGTCGGCCATCACGAAGGGTACGTTGAGCATGCGTGCGAGCGTCTGCGCGAGCAGCGTTTTGCCCGATCCGGTCGGTCCAATGAGCAGGATATTGCTCTTCGCAAGTTCGACGTCGTCACTGCTTTTGCCGTGGTGGCGCAGGCGCTTGTAGTGGTTGTACACCGCCACCGACAGGATGCGCTTGGCCGTTTCCTGGCCGATTACGTACTGATCGAGCAGCGCCGAGATCTCACGCGGCGTCGGTAAATCGCTCTTGGCGACCTTGCCGCCCGTATCGGCTGAAATCTCGTCACGAACGATGTCGTTGCACAGCTCGATGCACTCGTCGCAGATGAACACGGAAGGTCCGGCAATAAGCTTCTTGACCTCATGCTGACTCTTGCCGCAGAACGAACAATAGAGCAACTTTTCGCTGCCGCTTTTCTTTTCCGACATTTCGGCCTACCTCATTTCATTGGCGACTGCATTGGCGTTGAATCGCCGACTGATCCGCTGCCCCGCATCAAGACGCGTCGCGCTTGGTCAACACCTTGTCGATCAAGCCGTATTCTGCTGCCTCTTGCGCCGACAGGAAATTGTCGCGATCGGTGTCGCGTTCGATCCGTTCGACCGGCTGGCCGGTATGAAACGCCATGATCTCATTAAGCTTGCTGCGCAAGGAAAGTATTTCTTTGGCATGAATGGCGATATCCGACGCCTGGCCCTGGAAACCACCCATCGGCTGGTGGATCATGACGCGCGAATTGGGCAGCGCGAAGCGCTTGCCCTTGGCCCCGGCGGCGAGCAGGAACGACCCCATGGAAGCGGCCTGACCCATGCACAGCGTCGATACATCGGGCTTGATGAACTGCATCGTATCGTAGATCGACATGCCAGCCGTCACTGCGCCGCCCGGCGAGTTGATATAAAAGTGAATATCCTTGTCCGGATTATCCGCCTCGAGAAAGAGCAGTTGGGCGACGACCAGATTGGCGGTCACGTCGTTGACCGGTCCGACCAGAAAAACGACGCGCTCCTTGAGCAGCCGCGAATAGATATCGTAGGCGCGCTCGCCCCGCCCGCTCTGCTCGATGACCATCGGCACCATGCCCAGCGCCTGCGGCTCCCAGCGGCTTTCGGATGAAAAATGATCAAAACTCATGCCTGCTCCTTAGGTGCCGGGTGGTGGATGTGGGCTGCGCCGATTTCAGGACTTCTGACCCATCAGTTCGTCGAAGGCGACGGCTTTATCGACCGCCTTGGCCGACGTTAGTGCCCAGGCGACGACATTGTCTTCGATCGCCACGCCCTCGATTTCGGCCAGGCGTTTGGGCTGCGCATAGTACCAGCGGACAACTTCTTCGGGATGCTCGTAGCTCTGCGCCGCTTCTTCGACGATCGTCTTGATCTGGTCCGACTTGGCATGCAATTCCTTGACCTTGACGATCTCGGAGAGCAGCAGGCCGAGGCTGACGCGGCGCGTCGCCTGTTCGACGAACCATTCACGCTGCATCGGAAAGTCTTTCATCTTGACGCCGCCGCGCTGTTCCATATCCTGGCGGGCAGCCTGCATCAGGCGCTTGATCTCGATATCGACCAGCGCCTTGGGCACTTCGACCGGATTGGCCTTGAGCAGTGCGTCCATCACCTGATCCTTGAGCTTGCTCTGCAGGCGCTTTTTCACTTCGCGGCGAAGATTCGTTTCGATCTCGGCGCGCATCTTGGTGACATCGCCGTCGGCGACGCCGAGCGCCTTGGCAAAATCGGCGTCGATCTCGGGCAGAATGGCCTCACGCACTTCCTTGACCGTGACCGCGAAAGTCACCAGTTGACCGGCCAGTTCTTTGGCCGAGTAGTCGCCCGGGAAGGTCATTTCAAAGGACTTCGTCTCACCGGCCTTAAGACCGCTCACGGCGCTTTCGAAATCGGCGAGCATGGCGCCTTCACCGAGAACGAAGGGGTAATCCTTGGCCTCGCCGCCGGCGAAGGCGACGTTGTCCTTTTTGCCGAGAAAATCGATCGTCACCCGATCGCCGGCCGCAGCGGCACGGTCGACCGGCTCGTAACGAATGCGCTGCTTGCGCAGGACGGCCAGCGTGCTGTCCATTTCGGCGTCGCCAACCTCGAGTACCGGGCGCTCGATCTCAACGTCCTTGAGCTCGACGAGCGCGATTTCGGGGTAGACCTCGAATACGGCCGTAAACTCGAGCGGGGTCGCGTTCTCACCAGTTTTCGGCTCGATCCGCGGGTTGCCGGCGACGCGCATCTGCTGGCTCTTGACCGCCGCATCGAAAGCGCGTTCGAGCCCCTCGTTGAGCGCTTCATGGCGCGCCTGGTCGCCGTATTGCTGCTTGACGATGGCCGCTGGCACCTTGCCCGGCCGAAAGCCGGCCATCTTCAGCGTCTTGCCGATGCGCTTCAGGCGCTGGTCGATTTCCTTGTCCAGATCGGCGACAGCCACGGCAATATCCAGACGACGCTCAAGGGCACTCTTCAGCGGCGCGGCTTCGACGTTGTTATTTGCGGCGGTAGTTTCCATTGGAATTCCTTGAAGTCTTGTAAGTTGGGGCTGAAACTCGTTGCTCGAGCGGTTAGAAAAGACCGATCGCGTCATGGTGCGAGAGAAGGGAGTCGAACCCCCACGCCTTGCGGCGCTGGAACCTAAATCCAGTGCGTCTACCAATTCCGCCACTCTCGCGTAATCGTCCATTTTACCTGAGTTGTCCCTATACTGTCAGCGCTGGAACGCTAAAGCATGACAACCAGCGGCCAGCACCGCTCCCACTGATATCGGCGATATCGCCATGCCCGCCGCCCATTACGAAAACTTCCCGGTCGCCTCGATTCTGCTGCCCGCGACGCTGCGCCGCCCGATCGCCGCCATCTACCGTTTCGCGCGCGCCGCCGACGATATCGCCGACGAGGGCGATGCCGGCGACGGCGAACGCCTGGAGGGCCTCTCGGCGTATCGCGCCCAACTCGCACGCATTGAACGCCATGAGCCACCTACCGATCCGGCCTTCGACGAACTCGCCGAAGTCATCGGCCAATGGCAGCTTCCGCTGCAACTCTTTACCGACCTGCTCGACGCCTTTGCCCAGGACGTTGTCAAGAAACGCTACGCCGACTACGCCGAGTTGCTCGACTACTGCCGGCGCTCGGCCAATCCGGTCGGCCGCTTGCTGCTGCACCTCGTCGGTCGCACCAGCGCGCAGAACCTCGAGCGCTCGGACTGCATCTGTACCGCGCTGCAATTGATCAATTTCTGGCAGGACATTGGCGTCGATTGGCAGAAGGGACGCGTCTACCTGCCACAGAACGAACTTGCCCGTTTTGCCGTCGACGAACAACAGATCGCCAATGCGCGCTGGGATAGCGCCTGGGCTGCTCTGCTTGCGTTTCAGGTCGACCGCTCGCGCCGCTTGATGCACCAAGGCGCGCCGCTGGTTTGGCAGCTACCGGGACGGATGGGCTGGGAAATCCGCTTCACCGTCCACGGCGGCCTGCGCATCCTGGATAAAATCGACCGTGCACGCGGCGACGTTTTCCGCGCCCGTCCGCTGCTCGGTCCGGCTGACTGGCTGCACATCGCCGGCCGGACGCTCTTTATGCAACAATCGGCCTGAACGCAGCCGACCCTGCCCGCCATGAGATCGCTTTGGAACAACGGATGACCCCGGACGAGTACTGCCAGCAAAAAGCCGCTGCAAGCGGCTCAAGTTTCTATTACAGCTTCGTTTTTTTGCCGACCGATCGGCGGCGGGCGATCACTGCGCTCTATGCCTTTTGCCGCGAAGTCGACGATGTCGTCGACGAATGCCACGATGCGCAGATTGCGGCAACCAAGCTCGCCTGGTGGCGCCAGGAAGTCGCTCGGCTCTATGCCGGCCAGGCCGAGCACCCGGTGTCGCGCGCTCTGGCGCCGCTGCTCGGGCAGTTCCATCTGCCGCAGGAGCAGCTCTTGGAAATCATCGACGGCATGGAAATGGACCTGCAGCAGACGCGCTATCTCGACTTCACCGCGCTCTCGCTTTACTGCTATCGCGTCGCCAGCGTCGTCGGCCTGCTGGCGGCGGAGATTTTCGGCAGCAGCGATCGGCGTACGCAAAAATACGCCCACGACCTCGGCACGGCGTTTCAGCTGACCAATATCATTCGCGACGTCGGCGAAGACGCGCGCCGTGGACGGGTCTATCTGCCGCTCGACGAACTGAAACGCTTTGACGTTACGGTCGCCGACATCCTCGCCGCCCGGCAGACGGACAATTTCCGCCGCCTGATGGAGTTTCAGATCGAACGCGCCGAGCGCTACTACACGCAGGCGATGAGCGCGCTGCCCGACGTCGACCGCAAGGCGCAGCGTGCGGGACT
>JBBRXI010000139.1:0-6563 GCA_038248575.1 Burkholderiales bacterium
GGTTCCCTTCCCGATAGCGAAGCGGCACCGCTGACCTGGGCCAAACTGATCACCGGACTCGAATACGACAGACGAGGGCCGCCATGAGACCCAAAGAGTGTTCCTCTGGCCCGATTGGTGATATCAGGGCGTAAATCTGACTGCAAGTGCAGTCTGTATCGCGGCTATAAGCTCGATCCATACCTCCACCGGGTTGGCCAGTACCGGCGCGTGGCCGGCTATTGCGTCACGCCAGTCGGTTTCGCTGGGCTGCGCACTTATTGATCCGGCGATAAGAAGTACGAACTGGCGGTCATTGCGGCGAAAGCGAGCGAAGGAAGTGCAGAGCCCGGAATCCAGTAAACGCATAGGTTTCTGACCTGGACCCCGGCCTTCGCCGGGGTGACGAATTCAAACATAATCTCGCCGAACCAATAGGCGGGCACCTTGATGGACGAGGTCAAGCGTGGCGGGCGAAACCGCGTAACCGGCGGCGACGAAGGACAGGGCGATGCCGAGGCAGGGGATGGCGAGGAAGGCGAGGGCGGAACACCTGTCCTCATTCACTGCGTTCGGTTTCGCTGATGCTAAATTCGCCATCCGATTTGTCGGCGGCGTAATCCTTAAGTCGGTTATAGAGCGTCTTCAGGCTGATGCCGAGGGCGGCTGCCGTGCGCTCCTTCTGGTTGTTGAAGTGTTGCAAAGTCGACAGGATGAGCAGACATTCGGCGTCGGCCATCGACGTGCCGAGCGGGATGGTGATGCTGGCTCTTTCTGCGCTGTTGGTGGCCGGCGCCGTGCTGCTCGCCCGCGGCGGGACGATCACCGGGCTCGTTGGGCCGTCGGTCGGCAGCCATTCGTCGGTGACGATATCGCCCGAGGCCATCACGTAGGCGCGTTGCACGACGTTGCGCAGTTCGCGCACATTGCCCGGCCAGCGGTAGGCAGCCAGACGCGTCAGCGCGGCCGGCGAGAAACGCTTGTTGCGACCTTCTTTTTCGCACACCTTGACGAGAAAATGCTCGCTGAGCAGGGCGACGTCTTCACTCCGCTCACGCAACGGCGGCAGGGCAATCGGGAAAACGTTGAGCCGGTAGTAAAGGTCCTCGCGCAGCTTGCCGCTAGCGACCGCTTGCTCGGGCGGCCGGTTGGTCGCGGCGATGATGCGCACGTCGGTATCCTGGAGCACCGTCGATCCGACGCGCATGAAGGTGCCGGTTTCGAGGACGCGCAGCAACTTGACCTGTAGTTCCGGTGGCATTTCGGTAATTTCGTCGAGAAACAACGTGCCGCCGTGGGCGCGTTCGAAAAACCCCTGATGCTGGCGTTCGGCGCCGGTAAAACTGCCTTTCTCGTGGCCGAAAATTTCGCTCTCGATCAGATTCGGCGAAATTGCGCCGCAATTGACCGCAAGGAAGGGGCGCGTACGTCGGCGCGACAGGTCATGCACGATGCGCGCGACGACCTCCTTGCCGGTGCCGCTCTCGCCGGTCACGAGCACGGTCACCGACGTAACGGCAACGCGGGAGATCTGTTCGTAGATGCGCTGCATCGGCGCCGAGCGGCCCCACAACTGACCGAAGTGGCCGGTCTGCTGCCACTCGGCGTTGAGCGTATCGACTTCGGCCTTGAGCGTCGACGGCGGCGTCACGCGCGACAGGATGCCCTGCAACTGGGCGATACTGACCGGTTTGATCAGGTAATCGACGGCGCCGAGACGCAGAGCCTGGATTGAACTTTCGAGGCTTGCATGCCCGGTAATCAGGACGACTTCCGACTGCGAGAGCAGCGAACTATCGTCGAAAAGTTCCATGCCGTTGCCGTCAGGAAGCAACATGTCGAGAAGAACGAGATCGGGTGGTTGCAACGCCAATTGGCGTCGAGCATCACGCAGGGAATGGGCGACTGCCACCGTGAACTTCTCGGTAGCGATCAGGGCGGCCATCATCTCGGCCGAGTCGATGTCGTCTTCGACGACCAAAGCGTGACTCATAAGGCACTCGTCTCTCAGGGTAACGAAGGTTCAGTGTTATATACGCGGGCTGTGTACAGTGCCGACCGTCATGCCAACTGGCGCGGCAGACGCTGTGAAATCATCGGCCTGTTGGCGTGCGCCGCAAAATAAAGGATAGCTTAAAACGGCTTTTGCTGATGGGAAAAGACCACTACTGCGCCATTGTAACGCGATGGCGCGCAGCACCCTCTTCGCTCATTAACGAGCGGCCACGTGAGTCGGGCCTGAGGACGGCCGATTCGCCCAGGCGATCGCAGCTCGCCGGTGTTGCGCGCGAAAAGCGAAGTCGGCACGCAGCTTGCCGCAAAGGGTGCGAGCCCGGGTGGCAGCAGTGCTCCCTGTTCGACTATCCGATCTTTCAATCGCCACAAACTTTCTTTTTACCATTTCCGATCGACGAATGAATGAATCGACGAATCGACGAATCGACGAATCGACGAATCGACGAATCGACGACCGATCGGCTCCAATGAGGGAAACACCATGATCTACACCGAAAATTCCGCGCTGGTTTCCGAAGGTTCGCCCGCCGCTGAGGTTGCAACCATGAGCGGCGAGTCCGCGATGACCCAGGGATCGGCGAGCCGAGGCGCGACGAGCGCCGAGGACCGCGTCAACCGTCTGGCCCAAGGCGCGCACGCCGCCGTCGACCGCATTGCCGAGAAAGCCGTTCCGGCCGTCCAGCGGCTGCGCGGTGGCGTCAATAGCGCCGCGGCAACGCTGCGCACGCGCGCCGACGACCTCGATGGAATGCAAAGACGCTGGGTTGAAAGTTCGCGCGGCTGCGTCCGCAATCATCCGCTCGTCTCCGTCGGTGCGGCCGTCGCGGCGGGCATGGTACTGAGCCGACTGATGGGCCGTCGCGATTAGCACGGTTAAATAATCGGCAGGCTCAGCAGGCGCCCGTCCCCCACCCTGCGCGGAGGGCAGCCGACCCGCCGCCTGCCGTTTCGGAAGGTCTTCGCGGCTGCCCGTTCGCCGCCGCCCTTTCCCCGCTAGCGTCTCAGCGAACACGGACGCTCAGGCGTCGATCGCCGCCAGGATGTCCTGTAATTTCTGCAGATCGACCGGCTTTAACAGGTAGTCGTCGAAGCCTGACGCGAGCGCCTGCTCGATATCCGCCGTGTTGCCATAGCCGGAGAGCGCGATCATGCGGCCGGCAAACCCCCCCGACCGGCTGCGCTTGGCAACGGCATACCCGGTCAGCCCGGGCAGGCCGATATCGACGATTGCCACCTCGGGACGTACGTTGAGCAGCAGGGCCAACCCGCTAACGCCGTCGGTGGCCGTCCATACCGTGTGGCCATCCACTTCAAGGACCGTGCTCAGGGCGTCGAGCACGTCCTCGTTATCCTCGATGATGGCCAGGCGCCGCGGCCGTGTTTGGGAAAAGGTTGGTCGTTGTACGGTCTGCACCGGCGCCTCGACCGCTGGCAGGCGGGCGCAGATCGCTGTCCCGTTTTCGTTGGTCTCGGCGCTGGTACTGCCGCCGTGCAACTCGACCAGTCGCCGCACGAGGGTCAGTCCGACGCCGAGTCCGCCATCACGCCGGTCGAGTCCGCGTTCGCCCTGTACGAACATGTCAAAAACGCGCGGTAGTAATTCGGGCGATATGCCGGGCCCCGAGTTGATCACTTCGAGCAGCGCGTCGTTCGCGTCGCGCGCGACGCGAACCTTGATTCTTCCGCCCGGCGGCGTGTACTTGATGGCGTTGGTCAAAAGATTGTTGACCACTTGCTCGATGCGCGTAGCGTCGGCGTCAATCCAGACTTCTTGGAGGTCAACGGTGAATTCGTGCCGGTCAGACTGGCCGGTGATCTTTAAGGTATCGATGCTGCGCTTGACGCGCGCGCCCAGGTCAAGGCTGTGCCGCGCAAGCGCGATGTGACCCGAGATGACGCGCGCAACGTCGAGCAGATCGTCGAGCATGTGCGCCAGATGATGTGTTTGCCGGCCGAGGATACGGCGCGCATTGACCTCGAGCCCGGATGTTCCGCCGACCCGGTCGAGCACGGCGATGGCCGAAGTGACCGCCGACAGCGGATTGCGCAGTTCGTGGCTGACCATGGCCAGGAAGACGTCTTTGGCACGGTTGGCCGATTCTGCTTCGAGACGGGCGGCCTGCTCGCGGGCGATCAGCGCCAGGCGCTCGCGTTCGGCCGCCTTGTGTTCGGTCAGGTCTACGGTAACGCCGATGATGTGTTGTGGCTGTCCAGCGTCGCCGTAAATCAGTTGAATGCGTGATGACAGCCAGAGTTCGGTTTCATCCTCAAGCTGGACCGAGTAATTGAACGTTTCCTTCTCCTGGCGGGCGGCGATGGCCTTGTGTAGTTCCCGTTCGATACGCTCCCGCCCCCCTTCGCCGATGAAACGCGCCCAGTCGAACAGCGACTTTGTCGTCTGATTGTCGGCAAGTTTCAGTAGTTTGCTCAGGCCTGGCGTCCATGCCAACGCGTCCGTCGCGACGTGGTAGTGAAAAAAGCCGACATGGCCGGCTTCTTGAGCGAGGTCGACAAGGCGCTGGCTTTCGCGCAGACGATGTTCTGCGTCGATCAGGCGGGCTTCGCCGGCCTTGCGTTCGGTAATGTCGACGACCGCCCCGATCGCCCCGCGGGGGTGACCGGCGTTGTCCCACAACGGCACGGCATTGACGATGACGAAGGTCGGCGCGCGGCCCTCGATCTGAAGCTCGAGTTCCATGTCGCGCGTCGATTCGCCAGCCGCCGCAGCGCGCTGTAGCGGCTGCTGGTCGGCGGACAGCGGCTGGCCCTCATGGAGCACCTGAATAAAGCCGCTGGCATGCGCTGCGGAGGTCCCGAAAAGGCGGTCCATGGCGGCGTTGTGGGTGATGTTCCGGCAGTGCGAATCCTGCGCGAAGGCCAGCCCGATCGGGCTGCTGCTGAGCAGCGTTTCGAATTCGCCGGCGCGCTTTTGCAAGAGGTCATTCTTGTACCTGAGACTTTCCTGGGCGGCTCTGTTCTGAACCTGAAAGGCGACCAGCGAATCGCGCAGCAGGGCAATCTCGCGTACCGCGATGGGCTCGTACGACGAAGGGATTTCATTATGCGCCAGTTTCCGCAGCGGCTGCGTCATCCGCCGCGCCACCGCGAAAGCGAGCAAGACGCCAAGCAGCAGGCAGACGAGCGAGACTGCCGTAGCAATCGCCATGTCGCGCTGATACGTGCGACCGATCGGCGCCGCCGGAATGCCGATGCCGACCCCCCAGCCTGACAGCGGAACGGTATCCCATGCGGCGTAGCTCGAGCCGCCCTCGAACATCGCCAGCCGGCCGCTGCCCGACTCCTGCCCGGCGATCATCTGGGCGTTGGCCGCGGGGCGCGGGGTGCCGACAAAAACTTCGGGCGCGTGGTTGCGCGCAATCAGCCGTTCGTTGCGGTCGAAAAGTGCCGCCACCGCATCGGCAGCGAGGCCGGAACTCTCGACGAGGTTTTGCCACACCGAAACCGGGATGCGCGCGCCAAGCAGGTAACGCACGACGCCGTTTACGCGCACTGGGACTTCGATACTGGTAGCGTAGTTCGCCTTGCCGTTCTCGCCGAGAAGGTTGGAGATGAACGTCTGTTGCGCGACGGGGCGCGCCAAGAACTCGGCGAGGTCACGGTCCTGCGGGTAGGAATAGGGTCCGGGCGGCGCTGTGTCGAAGTGCACCGCGCCGCCTGGCGAGATCAGATAGATCCCGCTCCAACCGGGACGCAGCAGCGGCTCGGTGAGCAGCCTCTGCTTGAAGAGCTCGGCCTCGCCGCGCTGGATCGGTGCGGTATACGAGATGATCGTCAGCGCGTCGATCGTCGACTGGAGTTCTCGGTTAACGTTCTGCGCAAATGCTTTCGCGCTGCGCCGCATATCGTCCTGCATGCGCTCGCGCTGGCTGTTTCCGTCAGCGATGATGCGGTAGGTCATCAGGCCCGCGAAGGGCAGGATCGAGACCAGCATCATGACAAGAAGATAGGTGCGCAGCGACGCCGTGGGCCAGCCCAGACGGAAGCCGCGCAGAAATCGAGGAGATTCTTTCATAGGCCGTTCAGCGTGGCAAAAGATACGCCCGCGCCACGGCGTGGCGCGCGCCAAGTTCGTGGATTATGCACACATGCAGGCCGCCGTGCACGCGCCCTGGGGTCTAGCCCCAAGATACGGGCATATCGATTGCTCGTTCGGCGGAAGGCGATGCCAGGCCGTACCCGGTGGGCCAAGCAGGAACATTTGACAGGAATCGACATGAGTCCCTTCAATGAACGCGATGACTGACACGGTAAGCAATTCCGGGCAGAAGGATGAAATCCCGTCCCGCCAGGGTGCCTGGAAGTATATCGGGCGACAGGGTGCCGGGCCTCGCCTCGTGGCGTTTAACACGCTCACCGGGACGCGGGTACTCAACCGTCAGGACGAGACGCTCGGGATAATCAGCGACATCGTGCTGAACGTCGAGGAAGGCGGGATCGCCTACGCCGTAATGGCCTCTGGCGGTTTCATGGGCATTGGCGAGCGCTTGTTCGCGCTGCCGTGGTACGCGCTCGCCCTCGATATGGAGCGCCAGTGCTGTGTGCTCAAC